>JAPYQX010000042.1 GCA_029937135.1 Nitrospinota bacterium | reverse complement strand
GAGCTGGCTAGAGGAGGGGCATCCCAGCGTAGTCGCTCCCTGGAAACGGCCCCGCCTCACACCCAGCCCGGCGCTTGCGCTCAAGGATGGCGAGATTTTCATGACATTCGGGACTCCGGGTGGAGACGTTCAGCCCCAGGCGATGATTCAGGTGTTCTTGAATGTGGTGGAGTTCGGGATGCTCCCCCAGGTGGCGGTCGAGGCCCAGCGAATCGCGACCTATAATTTTCCAAATTCGTTCTGGCCGCACACTTACAATCCGGGCCGCTTGATAATCGAGGAGCGCATCGGCCGGGAATCGGGCGACCTTCTCAAGGAGCGCGGCTACAAGCCTGAGGAATTGCCCGACTACAGCCGCCAGCTCGGGAGCGTTTGCTGCATCGTTCGGGACCCGAAGGAGGGCGTTCTCCTCGGCGGCGCGGATGCTCGCAGGGCCTCCTGCGCGGCGGGTTGGTAGCGGGTTGTAAATTCGGATCGGTTTTTATTCATATGAGAATATTTTTTCCTGTGATTTTATTTTTCTTGGGAGCCGGCAATGAATAAACTTGAAAAAAATCCTATTGGCTTGGCGATCGTGGGTTGCGGAAGGGTGGGGGCAATCCGGGGCAGGTGCGCGCTCGAATATCCGGGCACCGAGTGGATTGGTCTCTGCGACATTGACGAAAAAAAAGGAAAGAAACTCGCCAAGGATCTTGACGCGGATTTTTTCACGACGGACTACAAGGAACTCTTGAAACGATCCGAGGTGAACGCCTCGATTCTCGCCACCGACGAGGAGTGGCATGCCAGGACCCTGATGGCCTCCATCGAGGGCGGCCACAGGATACTCGTCGAAAAACCCCTGGCGACCAATGTCGTCGAATCCGCCAAGGTGGTGGCGGCCGCCGAGGAAGCCGGGGCCGAGCTTTTGGTGGGCTACACCCAGCGTTTCCGGCGGCGGTGGTTGACCGCGAGGGAGCACGTCGCCCAGGGCCGCCTCGGGGATATCACCTCGGCCGTGACCCGCGCGTTTGTCAACCGGATGGTCGGCATCGTACGCCTTGGGGGAAACGAGGACCGCTCCCTGTTGAGCCCGATGGTGATTTCGGGAACGCACGCCCTCGACGCATCGCTGTTCATCCTCGGCGACTCGAAGCAGTTGGTCGAGGTCACCTCGCGATCGGTGACAAGGACGATGGCGGGCCTTGGAACCCAAGATGCCACCTTTAACATTTTCACTTTCGATGACGGGAGCATCTGGAGCATGGATTGTAGCTGGGGGATGCCGATCAACTGGCCCGCCTCGACCTACTCGTTGACACTGGGCATCATCGGTACCGAGGGAGCGCTGACCATCGACGATACGCACGCCGATATGATCATGGCGACCGAGAAACCGCTGCCCTCCCACCGCGGGGACGAGCGCAATGTTCACCTGCTCGGGAGCTACCCGGCGGGGGATATTTCCGACGGCCAGTTTTGGGGACCCATGCGGGAGGAATCGAACTCCTGGCTGGCGCACATCTATACCGGCATCAAGACCCCGCACGCGACCGGGGTCGAGGGTCAGCGCAACCTCCTCCTCACGATGGCCTGCGACCTTTCCGCCAAGCGGAAAAAGCCCGTAGCCCTTCCCATTGAGCCCGAGGCGCTTCACGCGGAATTGACCGCCTAGGTTTTTTTCGCCGGGTCATGGACGAGAAGCGGAAAGCCGCCCGGCGTTTTTTCGCTGGCGCTGGGGACGGTTTGAACATCGAAATTCCTGGAGAGCCCTGTTAACTACTGAAAATGATGTAAATCGAGCCGGTCAGTGCGATTGAGAGCACGATCAGATTAAATGCCCTGCGGGGGAGTCTGGGCTGGAGCCAGGCGCCTGTCCGGACTCCTGCCCAGAGCAGCGGAATCGCCAATATCGTGGCGGCTATAACCGTGGTGGTGAGAATGCCCGCGTTCCAATAAGCCGCGGCTCTCAGGGGATTTAAAAACAGGAATATCGCCCAGATGGTTCCGACGATCATTCGGGGAGCGATATTCTGGCTGATCATGATGGGGACGAGGAGGGTGGCGCCGGCATTGGCGATGGTGGAATTGATTCCGCTGATGGAACCGATACCAATTCCCGCCCAAACCGGAATCGGCGGTATTTCCGGCGGCCTTCCCTTGATTTCGACGAAAATCTGATACCCGGCGATTAACCCACAAAGACCGCCGATGAACGATCGAAGCTCATATTCGGGGACCCAGGACAGTACCCAACCGCCGAAAACGATTCCGGCGGTCATTCCGGGAAGAAAGAGAAAAGTTGTCCGGCGATCCCAGTGGTCCCACATCGAGCGGGAAATCCCGATATCCACCCAGGTAGTGCATAGCGCAAGAAAGACGAGTGAGAATTTGGCGGGAAAAGAGATGGCGAGGATGGGCATCAACGTGATACCGACGCCCGCGCCGAATACCCGCTTGAGAAAACCATTTCCGAAAGCGCCGATACATATCAGCGCCCATTGGGCAGGGGTGAAGTCGGGCATCTTCTCACTCCCAGAGGAGGCGTGCGGCGGCGGCCGCCGCGAGGATCAATATCGCCGTGTTGAAAAATCGTTGGGACATCCGGTCGAGCAGCCTGCGTCCGATCCAACCGCCCACGAAGGCGAGGGGGATGGAAGCCATCCCGGCGATGAGCATGGAGTTGTCCACCAACCCGCCAACGTAGTAGGAGCTAAGCTTGAGCGGATTGACGAAAATCCAGGTGATGATAATCGTCGCGACCAGGTTGACCTTCCTTACTCCCTGGCTGAGCAGGTAAAGCGTTAAAACGGTCCCGCCCGTATGGGTGATGGCGCTTATAACCCCCCCGATGATTCCGATGAAAGTCCCGGCCCCCTGGCCGATTCGTGGAGCCGGGAGCCCGCCCTTGATCTCGGACCAACCCTGAATGGAAATGAAAATCAGGCAACCAGTACCGATGAGTTTCCGAATCCAGTAGTCGGGAAGGTTCACCAGTATGGCGGTCCCGGCGACGATTCCAATGTAAAAACCGGGAATCACGAGCTTGGCGAGCCGCCAGTCCCACTGCTTCCAGAACATGCGGATCACGGCGTAGTCCGATATGAACATGTGAATAGCGATAATTCCGATAATAAATCGTGTCGGCCATAAAATGACCATCGAGGGAACGAGCACCAGCCCTATGGCCATGCTGAAGGTGGATTTGAAAAAACCGACACCGAAGGCCCCGATGGCGATGGCGGCGAGTTCGAAAAGAGAAAGATCCACGAAAAGTCCCGATAAAATGATGATGAGCTGGCGAGGGGCCCGGAATTCAGTGCCGGGCGGCTTTTGGCGCGCTGGCCCGATTAAATTCGATTTTTACTCTGAAGAAGAAGCCGGCCAAACGAAACCAACGGGGGAGATGGTCTCCCGGACTATCCCAGACCCCAACGGTCATAAGCCCCCTTGGTGTAGGCGCTGAGGCCTCCCTTGGGCAGGTTGTCTTTGTCGAATTGGCCGATCGCCCTCTGGAGAGGTTCGGCTTTGAAGGGAATATGGATCGTCTGAGCGGTCCCGTTTCTAATTCTCATGTCGAAAGAAGGGGGCCAGTGGTGCTCAAGCTGTTCCGCCGAAAGAATAGAATCGTAGCCGTGGTAGGCCGCGATAATCGGTATTTTGCACTGATCGACCGCCCATTCGATTTCGAATCTTACCCAAGGCGTTTCCTCTTTGATCGTGGAATTCATGATTAAAAGAAAGTTGGTCGAATTCGCCAGCCGTTTTTTTATCGCATGGACCAATTTAAGCTGCTGGCTCTCGTCGGCGATGGCGGCCGCCTTCTCCATGGCATTGATGAAACTGATATGCGCCTCATCGCGAACCTTCCATTCCATCAATTGTTTGACGCACATGATATCGTCGGATTTTGGATCCCGGGTGAAATCGTGGTTGTATGTCACATAAGTTTTGTTTTTTAAGGCCATCATTAAATCCTATTTTTAAAATTTTACAGGGGTTGAGTAATTTTTATTTTTCCCCTCGCGGCACCGTCACTAAATAGCACATAATCCAGATTATTTCTTCCAGAGATCCCGCGGGCGCGCAACGCGGCGCCCCCACCATTCGGGGCCCTCCCGGACATAGTTCCACTCGGGGTTATCTGATTTATTCCGGAGTTCGGCCATGACGGAACGAAACGTATCCGCGTTTTCTTCGGCGAATTCGAAGTAGCCCACGAAGTCATATCCGGTTTTTTGCCCATACCCATCGGGGTTGTGAACGAGCCGGCGGTTGATACAGGGGATTCCAGCCTCGGAAGCCAGGGCATGGCCTTTCTCGATGATCTTTCCCTCTGCGTCGTAGCGGGGGAGAAAGAAGCTCTCGCGCCGCATCCAGTCCATCTTCCACTAATCCTTGGTTTTGTTTTGGGGGGTGACAACTCCGATGGGTAAACGCGCGCCCGAACCCGGCGGAAGGGCGCAGGCGTAAGCGTACTGGGTCATGTCAAAGCTCGTGTAGCTTCGGGGCTTTCGAATTCCGGCCAGGGTCTCGACGGAGCCGCCGCGGTTCTCAATAAGCGCGCGGAGGACTTCTTCGTAGGAAAGGAGGGCGCCGGAAGATGAGGATTCGGTGTGGATGAGAAAATTGGCCCCTGACATTTCAGGGTGAGGAATGTCCCGGACCCCACCTTCGCCGGGCTCCGCCCGAAGATACTGATACCGGCCTCTTCGGTAGGCTTCCGCCGTGGGGTTGCCGTCCATGACATGCATGTTTTCCATTCTCCTCTCGATGGCTTCCAGACCGTCGATAAGAGCCGGGTCGCTTTCATTCGCCGGGTAGGTGATGAAATGAAAACGGGTGTGTCCAAGGATTTCTTGAGTCAGGCTCAGCTCGTTGGGTTTCATTCATCTCTCACGTTAAAATGGTGTGGAGAATGCCCGTAGGATAGGAGTGATTGACAAAAAAATTTATTTTGGATTAGAAAAAAAGTCTTTTTTTGCGGTGTTTTTCGGCGGCAGGATGCAAATTATTAAATAGATTTTTAAGCGAATCGTATCCCAGGAGGGGCGGAGCCAACCCGATCCCCCGTTTCCGGACCTTGCGGGGGCCATTGCCGGGCCGTAGCGTCAGATAGCCTTGGTGATGGCCAGGAGGAATTCGGGCACTTCGATGGAACTGGTGTCAATGGTGCCCGGGTCCTCGCCCAGATAGATTTTTTTGATCGCGCCGCGGACGATCTTGGCCGAGCGCGTCTTGGGCAGCGCCTCGACGAACTTCACCTCCTCGGGCCGGAGGCTTTTGCCCAGATACTTGACGGCCTCGTCCTTGAGCTCCTCGCGCAGGGCGTCGGTCGCCTCGAATCCCGGCGCGAGCACGGCGAAACAGATGAGCCCCTCTCCTTTGATGGGGTGAGGAGTGCCGATGGTGGCCGCCTCGACGACGGCGGGGTGCCCGATAAGAGCGGACTCGACCTCGGCGGGCCCCACGCGCTTTCCCGCGACGTTGATGGTGTCGTCCGAGCGGCCAAAGAGATACCACTGCCCGTTTTCGTCCACCTTCGCCCAGTCTCCGTGGTACCAGACATCCTTCCAGCGGGAAAAATACGTCTCGATGTAGCGCTCATCGTCGTTCAGGAAACTTTTTGTCATCGAGGGCATCGGCTGCTTGCAGACGAGGTGACCGATCTCGTTCCGGACGGATTTTCCGTCCTCATTAAAAACATCCGTATCCACACCGAGCGCCGGGCCGCCGAGGGAGCAGGGCGTAAGCTCGGTGACGGGATAGGGTTGAAGCAGGCAACCCGCGATTTCCGTCCCGCCCGAGATGTTCATGATCGGGCAGCGCCCGCCGCCGATTTTCTCGAAATACCACATGTAGGATTCCGGGTCCCAGGGCTCCCCCGTCGAGCCCAGCATCCGCAGCGATGAAAGGTCGTGTTTCCCTGCCCATTCCTCCCCGGCGGCGGCGAGGACGCGAATCGCGGTGGGGGCGACGCCGAAGATGTTGATCCGGTGATCCGCGATCATCCGCCAGAGCCGGTCGGGCTCGGGCCAGTTCGGCGCGCCGTCGAAGATGAAATAGGTACCGCCGTAAAACTGTACCCCGACGAATTCCCAGGGGCCCATCATCCAGCCGATGTCGGTTACCCAGAAAAAAACCTCGCCCTCGCGGTAGTCCATGCAGTAGCCGATCTCCTTCGCCATCGTGGCGAGCAGGCCCGCGTGGGTGTGTATCGTGCCCTTCGGGCGGCCCGTCGTCCCCGAGGTGTAGAGAATGAGCGCCCGCGCCTCGGCGGGCAGCCGCTCGGTTTCGGCTTCGGTGGATTGATCTTTCGTAAACTCTGCCCACGTCACGTCGCGGCCCGCCTTCATGGGGACTTCGGAATCCGTACGCGGGAAGACGACGACTTTTTCCACCTTCGTTTCCATATCGAGCGCCTGGTCGAGCGTCGCCTTGACGGGAACTTCCTTTCCCCGGCGCATCCCGCCGTTTGAGGTGAAGACCATCCGTGCGCCGCAGTCGTTCAGCCGCTCGGCCACCGCCTCGTGCCCGAAGCCCGAGAAGATCGGGATCGCCACCGCGCCGATCTTGAAGCAGGCGAACATCGCGAACACGGTTTCGGGGATCATCGGCATGAAGATTCCCGCCGCCTCGCCGGGCCGGATTCCCATCTCGCGCATGGCGTTCGCGAGCTTTGCCACCTCCGCCGCCATCTCCCCGTAGGTGAATTTTCGGACCTCGCCGCCGTCTCCCTCCCAGATGATGGCAGTCTGATCTTTTCGGTTTTTATTTCCCTGCCGGGGGCCTGGCAGGTGCCGGTCGATGCAGTTGAGGACGATGTTCGTCTCCCCGCCCACGAACCATTTCGCCCTGGCGAAGCCGCCGCTGTCGTCCAGTACTTCATCGAAGGGCCGGTACCAGCTCACGCCCATGTCTTCCATGACCGCCCGCCAGAAGCGCCGCGTATCCGCCACCGACCATTCAAGAAGCTCCGGGTAGCCCGCGACGCCGTGTTTTTTCATCAGCCGCGCGATATTCGAGTTTTCGAGAAAATCCTCGTTTGGCCGCCAGATGACTTGGGGGGTGGACATGTCGTATATTTCCTTTTTAAAGGCGTTCAATTCCTGGAACCTTTCTTGAAAGAAAGTTTCCAAACCTCCAAAGAACTTTATGCTTCCCCGATGATCTCAATAACTCCCTCTCCCTCCGGGAGAGGGTTGGGGTGAGGGGAGTAGTCGGCTAAACTGCATCTCTTATCGCATCGAGAACATCGGGATTCTCAAGCGAACTCAAATCCATGTGCCCGACATCTTGACCCAGATACACTTTCTTGATCGCGCCGCGGACGATCTTGGCCGAGCGGGTCTTGGGCAGCGCCTCGACGAATTTCACCTCGTCGGGCCGGAGGCTTTTGCCCAGATACCGGACGGTCTGATCTTTTAGTTCTTCTCGAAGCGCGTCGGTGTATTCATAATCCCCGTTCATGACGACGAAGCAGGTGATGCCTTCCCCTTTAACGGGGTGGGGGGTGCCGACGACGGCGGCCTCGACAACGCCCGGGTGTTTGATGAGTTCGGCCTCGATCTCGCTTGGCCCGACGCGCTTTCCGGCGACCTTGATGGTGTCGTCAGAGCGGCCGTAGAGGTACCAGAGCCCGCGCTCGTCCACCTTGGCCCAGTCGCCGTGGTACCAGACGCCCTCCCATTTCGAGAAGTAGGCCTCGATGTATCGCTCGGGCTCTTTTAAAAACCCGGCGGTCAAGGATGGAATCGGCTGCTTGAGGACGAGGTGGCCCACCTCGTTGCGGAGGGGCTTTCCGTCCTCATCGAAAACGTCGGTGTCCGTCCCCATCGCGGGGGCGCCCACGGTGCCGACCGTTAATTCCATGACCGGAAGCGGCTGGAGGAGGCAGGCGCCGATCTCGGTCCCACCCGAGATGTTCATGACCGGGCAGCGCCCGCCGCCGACTTTATTGAAATACCACATATACGATTCCGGGTCCCAGGGCTCGCCCGTCGAGCCCAGCATCCGGAGGGTGGAGAGATCGTGTTTTTCGACCCACTCGTCGCCCGCGCTCTTGAGGACGCGGATGGCCGTTGGCGAGAGCCCGAGGTGGGTGACCTTGTGATCGGCCACAATCTTCCAGAGACGGTCGGGCTCGGGGTGGTTCGGGACGCTCTCGTAGAGGAGGCAGGTATGGCCCCCGAAATGAGAGCCGACGAGTTCGTAGGGCGCCATCACCCAGCCGAAGTCCGTCACCCAGTACATGATGTCGCCCTCTCTCATGTCGAAGCAGTAGCGGACCTCGCGCCCGGGCCCCGTCAAGAGCCCGGCATGGGTGTAGATCGTTCCCTTGGGTTTTCCGGTCGTCCCCGAGGTGTACATGATCATCGATACGGCGCTTGCGGGCAGGCGGGCGGTCTCCGCCGTATCGGGGTGGCCCGAGGTGAATTCCTCCCAGGTTACGTCGCGCCCACTTTTCATCGGAACCTCGATCCCCGAGCGCTGGACGACGACGACTTTCTCGACCGAGGTTTCTCTCTTGAGGGCTTCGTCGGCGGTGGTCTTGAGCGGAATCGTCTTGCCGCGCCGCACCGCGCCGTCCACCGTGAAGAGGATTTTGGCCTCCGCGTGCGCCAGCCGCTCGGCCAGCCCCTCGGGCCCGAACCCCGAAAATACCGGAAGCACGGCGACGCCCGTCTTGAAGCAGGCGTACATGACGATCACCGCCTCGGGCACCAGCGGCAGGAACACACCGGCGGCGTCGCCGGGCTTGAGGCCCATCGCGCGCATGGCGTTCGCCAGACGGCTCGCCTCGGCGGAGAGCTCGGTGTAGGTGAATTTTCGGACCTCGCCGCCGTCACCCTCCCAGATGAGGGCGGTTTGATCGCCTCTCGCGGCGAGATGGCGGTCGATGCAGTTGAGGGCGATGTTCGTCTCCCCGCCGACGAACCATTTCGGCCAGGGAAAGCCCCCGCTCAGGTCGAGGAGCTCCTCGTAGGGCGTTTGCCACTCAAAATTCATGTCATCGAGGACAACCTCCCAGAAGCGGCGGATGTCCTCGACCGACCAGGCGAGGAGTTCCCTGTAATTCGCCGCGCCGACCTTTTTCATCAGATGCGCGACGTGGCTGTTTTCGAGAAAATCCTCGTTGGGCCGCCAGATGATATCAGGGGTGGTCATTTGGCTCCGTACTCCGAATGAATTACTTTCTCGCGTTGTCGTTGATCCACACGGAAAAACGGGTGGACTGGTAAACGTCGATGTCGCCCCACCTGCCGCCCTTCATCTTCCTCGGCGGGTCGTGCTTGCCGGCTTCGAGCTCTTCGATGAAAACGGCCATCTCGCCGATGATCGAGGCGTCCGGGAAGGCGTCGGTGTGGCCGGAGCAGACCCACTTCACCTCGTTTTCGGCGGCGACCTGTTCAAGCTTTCTGAGCGAGGGCCCGTAGTCGGAGAGAACGGCGGTCGGCACCTGGAGGTAGAGGGGCTGGAGGGGTTTCACGAGGTCGCCGGTGATGAGGACGCCTTCTTTATCGTCGAGGAGTGAAATACTGCAGGGCGAGTGCCCCGGCGTGTCCCACACGCTGAGTTTGCGCCCGCCGAGGTCAATTGTGTCGCCCTCCTTGATTTCCCATCCGAAGACGGCGGGCGGGATGGTGTATTCGCCGGGGACGAAGTCGGGAGGGAAGGGGAGGCCGTCGCCCCAGTTGTTCACCAGATTTTGGCAACCCTCGGAATAATCCTTGGCGAGGTTGTCTTTCCCATTTGGGTGGACCCCGACGGAATCCCAAAGATGAGCGGAGCCGACATGGTCCCAGTGCGTATGGGTGAGGATGTGCTTGAGCGGCAAGGCGGTGAGGCTCTCGCAGAGCGCCCGGAGGTTGCCGATCCCCATTCCGCCGTCCACCAGGAGTGCTTTTTTGTCTCCGATAAAGAGAAACATCTTCCATCGGCCGCCCTCTGTGATTTGGAAGGTGCCCGGTGCGATCTCCTCAACCCTGAACCAACCTTCTGGACTCATTTTGCGTTCTCCTGATTCGTTCTGACGGGTGGCTACTTTCGGGCGTTGTCGTTTGTCCAAACCTTGACGCCATCTCCCTCATATTCGTCCACGATGCCCCATTTGCCCGCCTCGACCTTTTTCGGGGGCTCGTGTTTTCCGGCCCAGACCTCCTCGACGAAGCCGGCCATCCGGCCGATGACGGAGGGGTCCGGGTGCGGCTCGGTGTGGCCCGAGCAAACCCATTTCACCTCGTTTTCGGAGGCGATCCGCTCAAGGACGCGGAGCGAGGGGCCGTACTCGGACAAAACCGCCGTCGGCACCTGGATAAAGAGGGGTTGGCCCGGTTTGACCAGATCCCCTGTGATGAGAACGCCCTCCCGGTCGTCGTACAGGGAGATGCTGCACGGGGAGTGCCCTGGCGTGTCCCAAACGCGGAGCTTGCGCCCGCCGAGGTCTATCGTGTCGCCCTCCTTGACCTCCCGGCCGAACCGGCCGGGCGGGATGGTGAACGCTTCGGGGCTAAAACCCTCGGGGAAGGGTTTTCCCTTCCAGTTTTCCACGAAATCCTTGCACCCGGCCGAGTAGTCGCCCGCGAGCTTCTCCTTTCCGTTGGGGTGGACGCCGACGGAATCCCACTCGTGAATCGCGCCGACGTGGTCCCAATGGGTATGCGTGAGGACGTGATCGATAGGAAGGCTGGTGATGCTCTCGCATGATTTGCGAAAACTGCCGACCCCGATCCCGCCGTCGAGCGCGAGGGCTTTTTCCTCACCGACGAAAAGGAACATGTTCCACCGGCCGGCTTCGGTGACCTGATAGGTGCCCGGCGCGAACTCCTGAACGTCGTACCAGTCTTGCGTATCCATGCATTTCCTCGCGTTGAGGGGGTGAGGGATTGGCCGCCAGTCTATTTTCGGGCGTGGTCCTGTATCCAGACCTTGACGCGCGGGAATTCATATTCGTCCACCTCGCCCCACATGGGGCCGCCGTCCACCTTCTTGGGCGGGTCGTGCTTTCCGGCCTCGAGCTCCTCCATCTGCTGGGCGAGCTCTCCGATAATCGAGGGGTCGGCGTAGGGCTCGGTGTGGCCCGAGGTGATCCATCTGATCTCGACTTCACTGGCGAGCTTTTCCATCATCCTGAGCGAGGGAGGGTAGTCGGAGAGCACGGCGGTGGGCACCTGGAGGAAGAGGTACTCCTCGCACCGGATGAGGTCGCCCGAAACCAGGATTTTCTCCCGCTCGTCGTAAAGGGAAATGCTGCACGGCGAGTGGCCCGGCGTGTCGTAGACCCTGAGTTTCCGCCCGCCGAGGTCGAAGGAGTCTCCTTCTTGAAGGGTCCAGCCGAAGGTGGCAGGCGGGATACTGTACTTCTCGGCGTCGAACCAGTCCGGAAACGAGTTTCCGTTCGCGGTCCACATTTTCATGAATCCCTGGGTGTTCTTGGAAAGGTCCGGGGCGAGGCGGTCTTTTCCGACGGGATGAACCCCTACTTTGTCCCAGAGGTGCGAGGCACCGATGTGATCCCAGTGCGTATGGGTGAGAATATGGTTGACCGGCCGGTCGGTGATGCTCTCGCAGAGCCGGCGCAGATTTCCGACGCCGATTCCGCTATCGATGGAGACGGCTTTCTCGTCTCCCACCAGCAGGAACATTTTGAACCGCCCACCTTCCGTGATCTGATAGCTTCCCGGCGCGAATTCCTTGACGGAATACCAGTCCTGAGTGTCCATTTGATCTCTCTTAACGATAAGAAATGCTCCGAAATGGCGCTTCCCCGGAGGCGGCGAGCCATCCCGGTCCGCCGCCCCGCGGAATTTGAGTCTTCGATGTATGGTGATTCTCGATGAGCTTGTCTGTAATTTATCCCCACAAGGCCGCCGGATCAAGCAAAAGGCCCGCAGCTAGCCTTTGAATATGGGCTCGGGCTGGCTGAAAAAGCGCTCGATCAGATGGAAAACAATCCGGAAATTTTTCATCTGGAGGCTGGCGTGGGAGATGCCGGGCATAATGGCGAATTGTTTGTCCGGATTTGGGAGCAAGTGGAAGAATTCGATCAAATCTTCGTAGGAGGCGATCCCGTCCCACTCCCCGCGCGTGATCAAGACCGGAACGGTCAGCTTGCGTGGATTGACGATCGGAAGCCGCTGCGTCATGTCGATATAGGTGCCGTTCGGCACTGAATCATCAAGCTCGCAACATGCCTCGGCGAAGGCCTTCACCACGTCCGGGCGCGCCGCTTTCCCGTGTTTGTCGCGGCTGAAAATGGTTCGGATGAATTTGGCGTGAATGGGCCGCCGGTCCGTTCCCTTGGCCTTCGCGAAGCGCTTGGCCCTATCTTTCAGCGTGGGGCTTCCCTTTCCCGTCCACACAAAAGCGTCGAGGACGACACGTTTGACGAACTGGGGGTATTTCTGGGCGAAGTAGGCCGCCCGAAGCGCACCGGACGAGATTCCGTATATGAGGAAAGATTTCGCTCCCGAGACTTTCCGGATGTATTTTGCTGTAGCGAGGAGCTCCTCGCCGCCGCGTTTGATTCCTGCGTGGACTTTTCTGTCTTTCGTCGAGCGGCCGTAGCCTTCGTGATCCATGGTCCAAACGTCGTAGCCGCGCTCCGCCAGGTAATCCATCAGGGAATGGCCGGAGCGGCCCGGGACGTCGAGGTCGAAGCATGGCGTGGAGGCCATCGAGGAGCCATGGACGAGAAGGACGGAACCAACGGGATTCCTTAGACCGCTTTTTCGTTTTCTCCATATAAACAGGTCGGCGCCATTGTGATAGGTCCAGTGCTTGGTTCCGATAATCTTGAGTTTCGCCATGATGGTTCCTTTCAGATGAGTCGAAAAATAACAAAGTGAAGGAAATCGAGTGGGTTCGTTTGGGTGATTCGTGTGTTCAGCGTACTATGCCGGGCTCGAAAAGAAAATTGCCCCCGGCGGCGCCCGAAATATTCACGCGGTCCATTATCCGAATTTTTGCGGAGGTTTCCGTGGAATTTGATCGTGAGTTTGATTATGAAATTTGATTTCGATCACGTCCACTTCCTTGTCAGCGACGTTCGCGCACTCACCGATTATTTCGAGCGCGTTTTCGGGATGAAGGCTGTCGAGTACATCGATGACCACAAGGGGGCGGCCTACGCTATTTTTCGCCTCGGGGGCGGCACGCTCAGGATTCGCGGCATGAGGGAGGACGATTCGCCCGACTCGCGGGCGCCCAGCCTCGTCGAGGGCCTGGACCATGTGGGTTTCGCTGTTGATGATGTTGACGCCACAACCGCATGGCTTGAGTCGCGGGGGGCGGAGATCCTGATGACTCCCCAGCGGACGGGTATCGGAGGAAGGGTGATCGCCTTTGTCCGGGGGCCCGGAAATGTCCGGATCGAAATTTGCGAGCGTGTGCCGCCCGCCGGAGAGAGCACTTGACCGAATCGGGAGCGGATTCCGAAACCGGCGCGGATTCCGGATCCGGCGCGGATTCCGTAGCGGCGCGGCGGGGCCCCGCCTTTGAGCTGGCCGCGGGTAGCATTTCGTTGGTGTTGGTCTGGGGGATGACCCAGCCGGTCATCAAGGCCGCCTACGGCGGACTGAGCCCCTTTGCGCTCATCTGGATCCGTGCCGCCGTTTCCGCCCTGACGCTGACGGCGTGGATGATTGTGATGAAGGTGCCTGATCGAACGACGCTTCCCACCCCGGGGGCGGAAAGGGTGCACCGCATCTTTAACGGCGTCCTTCACAACGCCTATATTCTGTTCCTGTATATCGGGATGACGGGGACCCAGGCCGCCCGCGCTTCGGTGCTCCTCTATACCCAGCCCGTCTGGGTAATGCTGATCGCCGCCGCCCTTCTTCCGGGCGAGCGCATCACCGCCCGCCGCTCCCTGGGTTTCGGCACGGCGATGGCGGGGACGATAGTCATTTTCTCACAGCGGATGGGCGGAGAGGGCGCGCTCTGGGCGGATTCCTTTATCGTCATTTCAGCGTTGGTCTGGGG
>JAPYQX010000396.1 GCA_029937135.1 Nitrospinota bacterium | reverse complement strand
ATCTTATCGATTTCGTTATTTACGAATTCCACCTCAAGAGCAATTCCCCAATCGGTTTTGGGATATTTCCTGCCTTTTCCATAATCGAGGAAGAAATTTCCAAGGCTATAAAAGATGTAGCCGCCCTCATACTCCTCCCATCCTTGAGGAACATGGGGATGGTGTCCCACAACAATATCCGCCCCCCAGTTCACGATATTCCGCAATTGAATTTTTCGGCTCGCCGGAGGCAACGGAACTCTTTCGATTCCTCCATGTGCCAAGACAATCAATACATCCACTTCTTTTTTCGTATTAACAACGACCGATTCCACCAAAGGGTCGGACACCCACGCCGTACCGGGATTGCCCGTATCCGCAACCCCAAATTCCATTTCACATAAAGACAAGACGCCTACCTTGATTTTGGGGATGTCAAAAAATGCAGGTTTTAACGCATCCTGAATATTATCGCCGAATCCACATGTCTCCATCCCCAGGTGACGGCAATAATTCTGAGTGGCCAGTGCACTGTCATACCCATTGTCCATAAAATGGTTGTTCGCCAATCCAACCACGGAGAACCCCGCCTCTTTCATTATTGACAAAGCTCTCTCATCGGAACCCAGGGTAGGTCCTACCTTTTTTAACCCGTTACCTTCCGACTTTAATGGCGCTTCAAGATTGACGATTGCCAAATCAGCTTTATTTATCCTATCCACCAATCCACTGGATAAAATATTCGGGGATTTCCCTCTACTTTCTTGGATATTTCCCCCAGAAGACGGTCCATAATCTCCTGCCGCAAACAGTTTCCACCTTTGCCCCGGTTTCGCACCTCCGGAGCTGGGAATGACCACGAACCCTTCGTCATAATCCGACTGTGGCATTTGGAAGACCTCTCAGCCATGTTTCAACATTGATCAATCGGAATAATGTCTTCCATCCTCTTTTCCGTCCTGTTCTATAATTACTGACCAAATTTTTTATCCGGCCTCGATCCCCGAATGCGGCCAACCGGCAATCCGAGGAAGTCAGATCGTCAAGATAGCGGCCGAGGAGCTTGGGATCTGACATCCATTCATCGTAGGGAAGTAAAAACCCGTTCTTCCGGCGGTAAAGCAAGTCGTCCGGTAAATATTTCTCGGCAATCTTCTTTAATATTGGTTTCGGGGTTTTCCCGTTGACGAGAATGTTTCTCGGGACCTTATTCAGAACACAAGCCAAGGGGTAATGGGTAAAAGGGACCCGCGTTTCGACCGAAGCCGCCATAGCCATTTTATCTTGACGTACAAGAAGCGATTCCAGATAGGCCGATTGATCGACCGCGTAAACGCGGTCCTGGAAATTATTGAATCGCGCACTCACCTCTTCCCGAAAACCCGGATTAAGAATCAATCCGGGAAACAAAAACTCCATATCCGCGATTGAGTCGGTTGACGAGGAAAACGCCGCCGACCTGATTCCCGCATAGTAGCGAATCCCGGAAAATGGCCAGATATTTGGCCAAAGGGCCTGAGGCAACATGCGCCCGATACGCTCTTTCCACTTGATACCCTTCGAAATGATATGGCGCTGGTAGCCCCCAAAGAATTCATCGGCTCCTTCCCCGGTCAAAACCACCTTTGTTACTTTTCGAATCTCATCGCAGAGGAGCATAAGCATAACGCATCCACCGTGCGGAACCGGGCCTTCCATATGAAAACACGCCCGCGGCAATGCATTGGCGAAAGACTCACCATCAAGAGCAACTTCATGGTGGTCCATTCCGTACCGCTCAACTACCTTATCCCTAAATATCCCTTCGTCATGAATCGAGTCGCCCAGACTTACGCCGAATGTCGTCACATGGCCGTTTGTTTCGAGTGAAGTCATGGCGGCAACAAGACTCGAATCGACACCGCCGGAGAGTTGAACCGCATACCCAACGTCGCTTTGGAGATGTGTCCGGACAGATGAGGAAATAGCATCGATCGATCTTTCTTGGGCTTCGCCCTCGGATAAGCTCATGTCATATTTTAGCGTATCGAGAGGATCGCAAAATCGGCGTTCACTACAGGAACCGGAATTGAGGTCTATTGAAAGTATTGTTCCGCCCGGAACGCGCTCAATGCCTTGTAAGTTACTCAACCGTCCTGCAGCCCAGGCAAAACAGAGCAACTCCGCCAGCGCAACCGGGTCCGGGCGAGCCTCGTGAAGACGGGTCAGCGGCCTCATTTCACTCGCCACCGCCACCAGGTTTCCTTTGCGAAGCAAGTACAAAGGTTTGATTCCGAATGGGTCCCGGGCGATGACCGCCCGGCCTTCCAAACGGTCAATAATAGCAAATGCGTACATGCCTTCGAGTTTATCCACCACCCCATCGCCCCACGCGATAAACCCCTGGAGCAGAACTTCGGTATCGCCGGTGGTCTTGAACTGAACACCCCTTCCGATTAATTCGTCACGAAGTTCAAGGTAATTATAGATTTCACCGTTATAAACGAGTGTGTAACGGCCCGTCGGGTCGGTCATTGGCTGGTCCGCGTCAGCGCGGGGATCCATTATCGCCAGGCGCCGAACGATCAGGGAAAATCCTGACTCATTCATCACATCACCCG
>JAPYQX010000041.1 GCA_029937135.1 Nitrospinota bacterium | reverse complement strand
ACTGTATCCGATGTTCAAGACCACCAAGATTGGCCATATGGGTTTTTGGACCCGTGATCTGGACCGGATGCAGGATTTCTACACCCGCGTCATGGGTTTTCGGGTGACGACCCGCTCGGGGCCCGGCGTCAAGGTGCCGGGCGGGGCGGCCGTGTTCCTGCGTTGCGACCGGAGCCACCACGAGGTGGTTTTTTTTCAGGCCCCCGAATCCTCCCCCACCCTTTACCCCGAGACGAGCAACTCCATGGAGGAGCGGAAGGCGGGTTTTCAGCATGTGGCCTTCGAGGTGCCGGACCGGATGGAATGGCTCCGAGCCCTCAAGCACATCGAGGGCGAGGGCGTCGAGATAAAGCATGGCCCCGTCGTCCACGGGCCCGAGGGGGACGGGTTTCCCGCCGGAAGCGGCAACCGCGCTTTTTACTTTACCGATCCGGACGGGAACTACATCGAGGTTTACTGCGATATCACGGTTTTTCCGGAGGAGGAGACGGGGTGGAGTGATGTACTCGATTAAGGTTTCGCCGAAAATAATCTCTACGCGAAGGCCCGGAACCGGAGAGCCCGGAACCGGAGAGCCCGGAACTGGAAATCCCGGAACTGGAAGACTCAGGGCGCTGGCGAAAATTCTCGCCGTTGCGGCGCCCGCCGCGCCCTCGATGAGAGTCCAGCCGACGATGGTTTGCTGGTAATCGCCCCCGGCCCACTCGATGTAGGTGACGGCGATTCGCTTGAGAAACCCCGACCGGATAGCGGAGATGACTTCGGGCGATGTGAACGCATCGATGTAGCCCTTGCGCTACAGGCGGCCCTCCACCTCATCGATGCTTCCCGAGGTGTCGATGGCCAGGACGAGTTCGAGATCGACGCGCTTTTCCGCCCCGGCCGTGGAGGGCGCCGCGTCCGCCGCGCCAGCTTGCGTAATCAGGAATAGAGCGAAGAGAAAAGCCGCTTTTCGCATGAGAAGCCTCCACCGGCACATCCGTAATCCCCGCGCCTCTAACACCTTACGATTGTGCAATGGTTTCAGCTTTCAGCGGCCGTGGCAATACTTTTATTCATGCCTCTCGAGGCAGCTTGAAGGCGAACGCCACCCCGATGACCAGCGATAGCGGCAGCACCCAGAAAACATTCAGGAGGCCATAGTACTCGGCCGCCAGCGCGATGGGGGCCGACGTGAAGGCGGATATCAACCAGCCTCCGCCCAGGAAAATCGAGCTGGCGAAGCCCCGGTGCTCCGGCATGAGGGACTGGGCGTAGGCCACCGAGACACCCATCGGGACGAAATTACCCACGCCGATGAGCACAAGCAGGATAAATCCGTAGGTGAGCGGGAGGATGAGAAATCCGATCATTCCGGCGAGCGCGACGAACATGCCGGCGAGGATAATGGTCCTCTTCCCGATGCGGTCTCCGTAGAAGCCGCCGATCAACACACCCGCCGCCCCGCTGACGTAGAGCACGGTGTTGGCGAAGCCGCCGGCCCACAAGCCCAGCCCGCTCTCCACATAAATCGTGGGAAGAAAGCCTCCCAGGTTGGCCATGATGATTGCCCGGGAGACGGCGACCGCGAAGAGAAACCCGATTGGCCCGCGCACGCGTACGAGCGCGGGCCATAGCCCTTCCGAGCCTTCTTCCTTTTTCTTTCTTGCCGCCGGTTTCGGAAGGCGCAGAACAATCAGGAGCATCGTCCCCAACGAGACGAAGACATAGATCCACAGCCATTCGAGCCCAAGGCGCGTCACGATGGCGATGCATATGATGGGGCCAAAGGCGAAGCCCAGCCGCCCGCCGGTGACGAAGAGGCTGACGGCGAGGCTTGAGTGCCTCGGGCTCAGGCTCCCCGAGCGCGAGGCCATGTCCGGGTGGCAGAGGCCGAAGAAAATACCGCCCACCGGAATCGCCAGCGCCATCCCCCAGAAAGAGGGCATCCAGCCGATGGAGGTAAAGGCTATCGAGCAGCCCACGATGCCCACCGGCAACCAGGGCAGGCGGGGCCAGCGGTCCACCAGCAATGCGGTGAGCGGCTGGCTCAGGGCGCTGGTGAACGACTGGATCGAGATGAGGACTCCCGCCGTCGCCAGGGTGAACTGGAATTTTTCACGGAGAAGGGGGATCAACGGGGCGAAAAACGTCCCGTGAGAGTCCACGACGAAGTGGACCAGGAACAGGATGGATATCGCCCCCCAAGGGGGGCCGGTTAGATTTTTCTCGGACTCGGCCTCGCCGCTCACTTACCACCTAGGAGGTCCTTGAGCGCGTCCCCGGCGCTCTTCGCGCCTTTTTCTATCATCTCCGCGGCGCCCTTAATCCCCGCCTTGGCGGCGACGGCCAACTTGTCGAGCCCGAGCGGTACGATGGCTCTGGTGGTCTGCCGCTGTATGGAACCGATTATCTTCTCGGCGATTTCGCCGGGCGAGGCGCCTCCCTGTTTTTTGCCGATATTTTTCAGATGAATGTCGGGGAGATTCGCGCTCAGTGATTTTCCCTGAAGAAAACTTGCGCTGACGTTCACTTTTCCGCTGCGAATGTAGAGATTTTCGATGATGAGTTTCGTCTCATCGCCCTCGCCGGCTTTTTTCTGATCGGCCGGGGCGGTCTTGAATTTCGCCATGTAGGCGTTCACGTTCTGTTGGATAGCGTCGAGGTTGCTCCCCCCCTCGCCTCGCTCATAGGTGACTTCGGGCGAGGCGATGACGATTTTCTTGATGACGACGGGATTCTGGGTGACCGTAGCCGTGTCGATAGCGACGACCAAAACAACGACTCCGATGAGCAGCCATTTTTTCATTTGATGTCCTTCTTTCTGAAGGCCGGTTATTTCTCGCCTTCCTGGCGGTGAATCTGGCTCATTTTCTTCGCTCGCCCCGCGGAGTAGACCATGCAGCCGACGGGGTAGTTGTAGGGGCCGTGCCAGTTTCCCGCGCCGCCGCCGTACACATAGTCTCCCCGCTTGAGGACCTTGCCGGCCACATGCATCTCGCCCTCAAGGACGAGGGTGCTGTGATAGTAATCGTGCTCGTGCCTCGGCTCGGTGTATCCGGGAGGAAAGCGGACGAATTTATCGACCCGCTCGGACACCTCGTCGGAGGCCTCGGCGATGATCTTCGCCTCAAGGCCGGGCGGAAGCCCGAGAATCTTTTCGCCGTCCTGCCATTCAATCTCGTCGGTGTTGATGGGCATGAATTTTTCGGACTCTTTCACGGGGGCTTCCTCCGTTTCGGAAAGGGGAGGGGGACTGGATAATGTTCTAAGAATAACTCCGGTTTAACACTTTAGGGGGCAATTCCCAAGGCAGAGTGCCCCCCTCAAACCATGAAAATCGCGCACACTCAAGCACTCTGGAAAACAGGGAATTTCTCCGGGTGAATTCCTTTTATGAAGCCTCCACCCCTGGTTGTGTCCGGGATATCTTGCGGGTATGATGTAATAAGTTTGCCCGAGAATATATTAGTGGCATGTTTGTATATGCTTGAAAGGGGCTTTCCCTCTCTTTTTTAAAGCCACCGCCTGATGCGCTGTTTATCTTCTTGCGGCTGTTTTATCTAATGCCTTCCGCGACGAAGGCCGGGAGAAATACCGTAATGGCCAGTATTGACGAGGTCGTAGCCGGCGAAATCCTTCCCGCCAAAGAAGCAATCGCCATGCTGGATCAGGTGGATCTGGGCCCGACGATCGATATTCCCGAGATTCCGCCCGAGGCCGATCCTGATTTCACGCCGCTTGAGGAGCGCGAGCGCCTGAAGAAGGAAATCATGCGGCTCAAGACCGAGCGCAACGCCATCGTCCTCTCGCACAATTATGTGCAGAGCGACATTCAGGACGTATCGGACGCGGTGGGCGATTCGCTTTTCCTGGCGCGCGAGGGGGCGAAGTCCGACGCCGATGTCCTCTGCGAGCCGTCGGTCCTGTTCATGAACCAGATTCTCGCGGCGATGAAGAAACCCCACCAGACGGTGCTCGCGCCCGACCTCGGGGCGGTCTGCTCCCTCGCGGCCCACGCCGACCCCGAGCGCATCCGCGAGTGGAAAAAAGATCACACCGGCGGGCTGGTGATCAGCTACGTGAACACCTACCTCGATGTGAAGGCCGAGAGCGACTACTGCTGCGCCTCGGCGAACGCGGCGAAGGTGCTCGAGCATGTTCTCACCCACTCCGAGCCCGATCAGCCGATCCTTTTTCTCCCCGATGTTTTTCTCGGATTTTTCGCGGCCAAGTACATCGAGAAGCAGGGCTACTCGCTCGACCGGCTCTGGCTGATGCTGGGCGCCTGTCATGTGCACGAGGCCATCCGCCCGCACCACGTCAACGAGCAGATGCGCCTTCACCCCGGCGCGGCGGTGGTGGTCCACCCCGAGTGCGGCTGCACGAGCGCCTGCATGCGCCAGGTGACGACGGGGATTATCCCCGGGGATCTTCTCCAGTTCCGCTCCACCCAGGGCATGGTGAAGCTGGTCCGGGAAGTGCCCCAGGAAACGATTATCGTGGCGACCGAGGTGGGCAACCTTTATCCGATGTCGAAGGCGGCCCCGGAGAAGACGCTCATCCCGGCGAGCAGCGAGGCCCTGTGCGCCTTCATGAAGCAGAACACATTGCAGAACCTCTATATATCGCTCCGCGACATGGTGCATGAAGTGGTGGTGGACCCGGAGCTTGCCGAACGGGCGAAGCTCCCCATCGAGCGGATGATTTCGATCGGCTGAAGAACGGCAAATCCCAAACATAAAAACAGTGAAGGGAATCCACGGGTGGATATTCGGGCGAGAGTGCGGGAGTGGTTGCTCGACGATTTGGGCCATGCGCCCTTTCAGATCGAGACAAGCAGCGACCCCCTCTGCGAGGCGGAGATACGGGCGAAGTCGGAGGGCATCCTCGCCGGGAGACCCTTCATCGGCGTTCTCTTCGAGGAGTGCCAGGGCCTCCTCGCCCTGGACCGGCCCGGGCTCGTCGAAATACAGTGGGAAAAAGAGGACGGCGATGCCATCCACACCGGCGACCTGCTGGCCGTGGTGCGCGGGCACGCCCGGATAATCCTCAAGACCGAGCGCACGGCGCTGAACCTCCTCTCCTACATTTCGGAGATTGCGACGAATACGGCAGCCACCGTGAGCCGGGTCGGCGCGTTTCCCGAAACCTTCCGGGGGGTGCTCGATACGCGGAAGGGAAGGCCGGGGCTGATGTATTTCGAGAAATACGGGGTCCGCGTCGGCGGCGGGGTAAACCACCGCCTCGGCATGTTCGACGGCGATCTGATCAAGGACAACGATATCAAGGCGGCGGGTTCGATTACAGCAGCCATCGACGCGCGGTGGGAGCGCTACATGGTGGACGCCCAGATCGAGGTCCAGTCGCTGGGTGAACTCGACGAGGTAATGGCGGACGGGCGGGTCCACATGATCCTCCTCGACAACATGGACACCGAAACCCTCCGTACTGCGGTGGGCCGGGCGAGGGAACGCGGCGCCGCCTCCCGGACCGGGAAGCCCTACATTCTCGAGGCCTCGGGGATCAAGGACGGCAACCTCGCCGATATCGCCGCTACCGGGGTGGACTACATCTCCACGAGCGCGATGGTGCGTTCGGCGCCGCCGCTCGATTTCAACATGAAGATCACCCGGATGCTCTAGCCCCGGCCTGGCCCCGGCCCTATCGTCGCCCTGTTCGGTCTTGTCGTAGGCCAATCCCAGCCTTCTCGCTGCCCGTCTGTCGTTGGAACCGCCCCCGGGCCGGAGGCCCCCCTTTTCAGCCGCCCGTCTTCGTCTTAAACTGGGGGCATATCCGGAATTCATTCCCCTTGCGCCCCGTCAGGTTATCCCACGGCGCGGCAACGAAAAGAGGCGACGCCATGACACCCGCATCCGAGCGGCCCGCGCCGCGGTTCAGCTGGTTCGTTCCCATCGACGGCGACGGAGCCCACATCGGAACCCTCCGGGCCGAGCGCCCGCCGACCTTCGAGAATTTAAGGGCCATCGCCGCCGCTGCCGAGGAGGTGGGCTACTACTCGATGCTCATTCCGACCCGCTTCGCCAACGGTCTTTTTGACAGCGGAGAGCCGCTGGCCGAGACCTGGACGATGGCCACGGCGCTTGCCGCCGTCACCAAGCGAATCCGGTTTCTCATCGCCGTGCGTCCGGGCTTTGTTTCGCCCGGCCTGTTCGCACAAATGGCGGCCGCCCTCAGCCAGATCAGCGGCGGGCGCATCGACATCAACATCGTCCCCGGCGGGATACAGGGCGAGTTCGAGAAAATGGGTGAGAACATCGACCACGACACGCGCTACGAGCGGGCCGAGGAGTTTATCGAGGCGCTGCGCAAGCTCTGGGCGGCTCCCACCCCGGTGGTCTTCGAGGGCGAGCACGTCCGCCTCAACGGGGCGCACTGCTCGCCGGGCCCAGTGGGCGAGGGTCCGAAATTTTACCTCGGCGGGGCCTCCCCGGCCGCCCTCCGCCTCGCCGGGCGTCAGGCGGACACCTACCTCGCCTGGATCGGCCCGACCGAGGCCATCGAGAAATTCATCGCAGCCGCCACAGAGCAGTATGACGCCGCCGGGCGCTCGCCCCTCTTCGGGCTCCGCACGCATCTCGTCTTGAGGGATACCGAGGAGGAGGCCTGGGCGGAGACGGAGGAGCTACTCTCCCGCGCCGAGAAAAACGTCGTGGCCCAGCGCCAGGCCCTTTTCGCCGGGACGGCGATGGTTGGCCAGCGCGATCAGGTGAAGCGCTTCGAGGATCACCGCGTCGGCCGCCACCTCTGGAACGGCATCTCCACCGTCCGAGTCAACTGCGGCACCGCCCTTGTCGGCTCGCCGGACCAGCTCGCGGGTGAGCTTCTGGGTTACTGGCGGCTGGGCATCGACGAGTTCATTCTCTCGGGCTATCCCCACCTCGAAGAGTGCCAGCGCGTGGCCCGCGACCTGATTCCCCGCATCGAATCTCTCATCGCCGCCGAGCGCGCCGCTGTCTAGCACCCGTCCCGGGCAGGGATAGCTCCGTGGGGGTCCACTCCGGGCGGCCACGCTCCGGGGGGCGCGCCCAAAAAAGAATCGAGAGAAGCGCTAATGGCCTGCGTCGAGATTCCAATTCGGCAGCAAGACGATCAGATTCGGGAGCAGCCCCCGGTTCTTGAACGTGTCGATGCTCCCGATGCGCTTTTCCTTTTTCATGTCGATCACCGTGATGGACCCGTCTCTCATTCCCTTGAGGCCCAGCAGGTTGTTCTGGACGAATGCGTACTTACCCCCCTTGTCGAAGGCCACACGGTGCGCCCCGGCGGCGGCCCGGATGGTTTTGAGCACCCTGGGTTTTTCAGGGTTCTTGATGTCGATGATATGAAACGCTCCCGGATTGCCCGTGATGAGGTAGAGCCTGTCCCCTTTTTCGTTGAAATATATCTCCAGCGGAACGCCCCCCTTGTGGCTTGAGAGGTCGAGCACCTGCTTCACCGAAAAGGTCTTCTTGCCGGGGTTCCAGGTGGCCAGCGAGAGGGTCCCGCCGAACATGTTGGTGATGTAGGCCCTGGGCGGATCAGAGTTCGGGATAAAAAGCACCTCGACCGGCGACTTTCCCTTGGCGGGATCGGCCGTGACCTTGTGGACGGCGAGCACGCGTCCGCTGCTGGCCTCGATCTCCGTCACCGTCTCCCCCGCATCGCCGAGGTCCGAGGCGCGGACCGAGGTGGTGACGAGTATGCGGTCGATGCCGCTGTGGACGGCGATGCCGTGAGGGTATTTGATGAAGGCCTTGCTCGTCGCGGCGAGCGTCTTGACGGGTTTGTCGGTCACGGCGTCGCCGACGATGACGTTGTTCGAGCCCATGCAGGTCAGGTACCACGTCTTGTGGTCGCCTGAGAAGACGATGTCCTCGCCCACGGCGCAGCCGGGAACCTTGCTCGTCTTCACCCGGAAGGGGAAGCGCTTCATATCCATGACGAGCAGCCGCCCCGTGCTGAGGGCGGTGATGTAGGCTTTACTGGCGTCATGGTTGTATGAAATATGGTGGTTCACCAGGTCGGAGGGCAGGGGGATGTCGGCGACGATCTTGCCGTAGTTGCCGGACTTTGGGTCCACGTCGATGACGGCGATGCCCTCTCTCCGGAAGGCCTGGTCCGGTCGGGTTTCGTAGTTCACCATCGCCAGGATTTCGGCGCTCGCCGGGGCGGGGAGGATTGCGAGATACACCGCAGCTCCGATCAGGTTGTACAGAATTTTTTTCATGGCGAGTGTCTCCTTGGTTGTTCGGACTGGAAAGTGGCTATTCGGATATAATAATCTCTTAATTTATTATTATTGTAAGTTATTTTCATTGGGTAAATCTCTCTATTTTTCCGGTTTTACGCCCCCGGCTCTGTGTCTCCGTTGATGATGCCCTCGCCGGTAATGCCTTCGATAGTGATCGCCTCGCCGTTGAGCTTGACGCTGCTGGTGAGGGGCACCGCCTGGGTGATCATGTTCTCGGCGAAACAGCCCCCCTTGGCGTTTTTGATCAGCTGAGCGATCTTCTCCGCCGGCTCGGGGGACTCGACCTCAAGGTCGGTCCGCACCCCCTCCCAGGTTGTGTTCACCGTCCCCTTGAGCACCGAGCCTCTGAGCACGTAGTCGAACGTCACTCGGCAGGTCGCCCGGTCCACCTTCATTTTCATCATGGCCGCGTACCGCGCCATCTGAGTGAGTAGTCAGAAGCCCACCCCCATCGCGATATAGCTCATCGGCGGGGGGTAGCGGTCCGAGCCCCCGATGTGTTTGGGCTCGTCCGAATAGATTTCATGGTCCATGAATTTTCCGAGCTTGAGCTGGAACTCGCCCGGAAGCGTCCCCGTGTCGGCGACGAGGTGCATCGCGAAGCCCTGTCCGGGGACAACACCGACCCGCCCACCTATCCCTCCAAAAATCTGGCGCGCTACGCCCTTGAGGTGAACCAGGGCTAGTTTAAAAGAAACGGGGTGGGGGTGGGAGCGAGTATGAAGGTGGAGTAGGGGGGAGGGGTCGTTCCGCGAGGAACGGAGGGGTTTGGTGTCCTATCTCTCCCTTCGGGGGAGGGAAATTTCGCCATCAGGCCATCGGGGGGACTACTTCGCTTTCCTCCCGCCGCCGCCGCCCCGTTTGATGGGGGCCTGCGTCATGGTCTTGGCCGCGGCCTTTTTTTCCGACGGGGTGGAATTCTTCGACGCCGCGGCCGATTTTTTGTTCTCTAGAAGCTGTCTGAGATTTGAGACTGGTTTTTTATCTTTTGGTTTTTCATTTGTCTGTTTTTTGCTTTTCGCCATTTCAAATCCTCGATATTTCGAATCACCGGTATCGGGGGCATCCGTTCGATTCCTACTAACATACCGATACGCTATTCGCGGCGTATTTACCATCAGGAAAAGAAACCATCAGGAAACAAAAACCCCTGCCAGGGTCCGGCCCGGACGGGGGTTAGTTGTTTGATTTGTCCTTCAAGCAGATTCCTCGCGCCGGTGGCGCTCGGAATGATAGCATTTTACCCTTTGCCATCAGGTAAATTTATCTGTACAGGAGCCTTGAAAATCTCATCAACACTGTCGAGGTAATATTGCCTTGTAATATGTCCATCTTCTCGATGAATTTCCGCAATCCTAACACTTCCCTTCAATGAGTCTCCTTTTGCGAAAGACTGACCAGGGTCTACTATTTTTAAAAATTCCACATCTTCAACTCTCACCGAGTAATTTCTTCCTCCGTGGGAAAGTGTCCAAACAAGATCGCCTTCAAAATTCGGTCTTATTATTTTAAAAATACCATCAATTCTTCCTTCATTGTATTTGTCAACTAGAGCTTCGGATATTTTGATTTTTTTTCGAAAAGTAATTGGCTTCTTCTTTGTTGATGGATTCTGGTTCCTTGCCACTTATCCCAATTTTAATGCGGTCAATGCCTTCCTTAGAAAGCGGTCCTACCATCCTTTCCAGCGCATCTCTTGTCGAGGCACTTTCGAATAGGTTGATGACATTATTATTCACTGTAATATTTGAGCCTGTATTATTTTTTACTGATACATTTGAATTCCCCTCGTTTGCAGGCTCGATCTGGGTCGGCTCTTCTCCTTTTGAAAATTTCATAATCTGCAACAATCCTGAATTGCCAAAAGCGTCATAGACACCAGGTATGGTCAATAATTCTTTTTCATCTAATGCTGGATTGGTTTCGATTAGCGTTTTTACGCCTTCAATAATAACCTCCCAAAAAGCATGGAAAGAGCCGGCGGTAAACTCAGATTTAACATTAACTGTTATAATTGCGCGGTCTTGATTGAGAACTCTGTTTGCTTCTTGGCATAAATCCCCAAAAGCAATTAGGGAAGTTCCTAGATCATGAACACTTATAGTTCCAGATCGCACCGCCCTACCGCTAAATATGATCTTGAGTGCCTCGGTCGCCATGGCGTACTCCTACAATTGATATGATAATTTTATCTAAAGTACCGAAAAGTATAAATAAAATCAATTTGTTTGAATGTTGGAAACTGGAGAGTGTATTGATGGACAAAATGATTATGATTGAAGATAACAAAAACCCCCGCCAGATCGCCTGACAGGGGTTTTTATTTTTTCTCGGTTGTGGATTAAGGCTTACGCCTCATCCTTCACATAAATCTCCGAGCCGCCCTTTTTGAATTCCTCGGCTTTTTCCTCAAGGCCCGCTTTCAGCGCGTCCCCATCCGCCATCTCAAGCTTGGCGGCGTAGTCGCGCACATCCTGCGTAATTTTCATCGAGCAGAATTTTGGCCCGCACATCGAGCAGAAGTGGGCCACCTTCGCGCCGTCGGCGGGGAGGGTCTCGTCGTGGTAGCCGACCGCTGTTGTCGGATCGAGGGAGAGGTTGAACTGATCCTCCCAGCGGAAATCGAAGCGCGCCTTCGATAGCGCGTCGTCGCGGTCCCGCACGCCGGGGTGGCCTTTGGCGAGGTCGGCGGCGTGGGCGGCGATCTTGTAGGTGATGACGCCCTCTTTCACGTCGTCCTTGTTGGGGAGGCCGAGGTGTTCCTTGGGGGTGACGTAGCAGAGCATCGCCGTCCCGTACCAGCCGATCATGGCGGCGCCGATGCCGCTGGTGATGTGGTCGTAGCCGGGCGCGATGTCGGTGGTCAGGGGGCCCAGGGTATAAAAGGGCGCCTCGTGGCAGATTTCAAGTTGCTTGTCCATGTTTTCCTTGATCATGTGCATGGGCACATGGCCGGGGCCCTCGATCATGACCTGGATGTCGTGCTCCCAGGCCCTGGTCGTCAGCTCGCCCAGGGTCTCGAGCTCGGCGAACTGCGCCTCATCGTTCGCGTCGGCCAGCGCGCCGGGGCGGAGTCCATCCCCCAGCGAAAACGATACGTCGTAGGCCTTCATGATCTCGCAGATTTCGTCGAACCGCGTGTAGAGGAAACTCTCGGTGTGGTGAGCGAGGCACCATTTGGCCATGATCGCGCCGCCCCGCGAAACGATGCCGGTCATGCGCTTGGCGGTCATCGGTACGTAGCGGAGAAGGACCCCGGCGTGGACGGTGAAATAATCGACACCCTGCTCGGCCTGCTCGATGAGGGTGTTGTGGTAAACCTCCCAGGTGAGATCCTCGGCGACGCCCCCCACCTTTTCGAGCGCCTGGTAGATCGGCACGGTGCCGATGGGCACCGAGGCGTTGCGGATGATCCACTCGCGAGTTTCGTGAATATTCATCCCTGTCGAGAGGTCCATCACCGTGTCGGCGCCCCAGAGGGTCGCCCACGACATTTTCTCGATCTCCTCCTCGATGGTGCTCGATACGGCCGAGTTGCCGATGTTGGCGTTGATCTTGACGAGGAAGTTGCGGCCGATTGTCATTGGTTCGCTCTCGGGGTGGTTGATGTTCGCCGGGATGATGGTGCGCCCGCGCGCGATCTCGGAGCGGACGAAATCAGGCTCCAGATTCTCGCGGATGGCCACGAACTCCATCTCGGGGGTGATCTCCCCCTTCCGGGCGTAGTGCATCTGGGTCACATTGCCGCGCCCTCTGAGCACCTTCCTCGACGGAGGCATTTCGATATCAGGGTCCGAGTGGCCGGCGACGGGTTTATAGGAGGGGTCGGACTCGTCGTACTCGCCCCGCGCGCGAATCCACTCCGCCCGCAGCGGCGGCAGGCCCATCCGGATATCGTGGCCCTGGGGGCCCGAGGTGTCGTAGACGCGCACGGGGGGCTCACCGCCTGAAAGGGCGATCTCGCGCATCGGGACTCTCACCCCCTGCGGACCCTCGACATGCACTTTTTTCGAATTCGGGAAGTTCTCGGCGTCATTCTCGTTACCGTTGCCGTTTTCTTTACCGGCCAGGGGCAGGCCTGCCTGGGGCAGATGGACGCTGCCGCCGTTCGCGGAGCCGTTGCTTTTTCCGTTGGTTCCCATCTCGAACATCCCTCCTCGGGGAATGGGGGTTTCATCTTGTTGGCGGACCGTGCCAGAGGCACACAATGCCGGGGGCACGCTATGCCGGGGGGGCCGGAGCCGCCGGGCCGAAAACCAGCGTCGCCTCTCACGGGCGGCGCTGCACTCTTTTAAACCTGGGGAAGTGAACCGGAGTTGAATCAGATGAGATTCGCTTCCCTACACCGGTGCTAGCCGGGTCAGGTTCGAAGGGTGTGTTCTCAGCCGCTTGGCACCCCTAGCAAACATTCCCCCAACCCTAACAGGGGGAAAGCGGCAAATCAAAGGGGTTTTAGCGGGGGGGATTTTGAGAAGAAACTGTCCGAATTGGGGGTATTAAAGAAGGAGTTCGGGCGACAAATCCCTTCGTTCCTCGCGGAACGGCCTCCGGAAGAGGGGGTGGGGGCAGGAAAGGCCTGGTTCGCGCGCCTCGGCCTCGACTCGCGGCCTCAACTCGCAATCTTAAAAGGCAATCCCTTTCTACTCCGGTGGAACTCCCCGTTCGGGCGAAAGTAGCCCTCAATCGATCGAAAATACGCGTTTGGCGTTCTCGTACAAAACTTTCCTCTGAACGGCCGGGGGGAGGACGCCGAGCATCTCGCGCACCGTGCGGATGTGGCCGGCATAATCCTCGAACGAGCCGCGGCGGCCGTATTTCCAGTCCGACGCGAAAAGGAACCGCTCCGGGTATTTCCGGATCATTTTCCGCCAATGCGGGAAAATCTCGAAATCCAGATCGCTCATGGGGTGCAGGTCCCGGAACCCGGCGGCCGCGCCGCGATGATGCATGAACTTGAAATCGGCGAAGAGATTCGCGCAGCTCAAGAAAAGCTCCTCCAAATCCCCGGGTGGCATCATGCCGTTATGGGAGGCGATCAGTTTCGCCCCCGGAAACCGGCGGCAGACGCTTTTGTACCAATCCTTGACCTCCGGGAGATTATCGATTCCCGCCGGGCTGTAGACCGGCTCGATATGAAGGACGACGGGCACGCCGCGCCCATCGGCGAGACCGAGCATTTCCAGCACCAGGGGATGATTCAGATTGACCAGCACCTCGGGCTGGCCCCGGTTGCTCCCGCCTTTTTTGGCCGTCTTGTCGTAATGCCGCAGACCTGCCTCCCCGACACCCGCGCAGGTATCGTTCGTCAGATCGGCTTTCAAGCGGTCAAACTCCCGACGCGCCCGCTCCTCATTCTCCCTGTGGATGAACCCGACAAAATCGGCCGGGCACAGGACGATGGCCCTGGAATACGGCCGGGAATCCCGCAGGAGTCTGTTGCTTTTCCGGTAGTCGTTGGGCGTTTTCATGACGATGACTTTTTCGACGTTCGCCTCGCGCGCCTGCCCGAAAAATTCCGCCAGGGGAGCGCTCTTTCTCTTGGGGTGGTTTTGCGCATCGATGATGGGACCCCGGTAGGGACCGGAGGCCGGCTCTTTTTTTTCACTCGCTTCAGGGCTTGAGGGCAAAATGGCGAGCAGGAGGCCGAGTATGACGACGAGAATTCTCAAGACGATTGCCCTTTGAGTCGGAACCACCCCCGCCCAAGGCCGGGTTTTTCGCGGCCTTATCGCCGGGAGCCGGATTTTCCTAGCCGTACTGGAGGATCATCCCCGTCAGGCCGCACTCGATCTTGCCCGCCACCTCGATGCACCTCGAACTCGAGGGCGGCATCACGACCCCCACGATCCCCTCCCGGTAAAACCACTCGAAGGGATACCTCTTGAGGAT
>JAPYQX010000040.1 GCA_029937135.1 Nitrospinota bacterium | reverse complement strand
GGCAGCGTCTTCGGCTCGGCGGGCGAGGGGTATATCCGCCTCGCCTATTCGTGTTCGATTGAGGACTGCGAGCGCGGGGTCGAGCGGCTCGCCACGGCGCTCGAGGCGAAGAACAAGGCCGGGAGCTGACCCGGCCGGACATGAAATAACCGACCGCCCCGTGGCCCGCGCCCCGGGGCGGTTTGTTTTTGGGAATGAATTTCGCCGGCGTCCTGCGCAGGCCGGATAATGGTTCACGACGGACAATGGTTAGTGGATTAACCCGCTGAAAGGGAGGGGAGAGCTGCCATGAGCGATTCGAGCCTGTCAAAGACCGCGCCGCAACCCGGCACCGTCGCCGCGCCCGTCACCATCATCCGCTTCGCCGAGATCGTGCCGAGCTGGAGTGAGTATCACGAGTCGGGCGCGGAGGGGAACCACCGGGCGCTCTACCGGTATATCGGGAGCGTCCCCGGAAGCCCGAGCCGCTCGCCGCTGCCGGGGTGGGATTTCTCGAACGGCGTCGCGATGACGCCCCCCGGAAACGGCGCGCCGCTTCACGACCACCGTGACGAGGAATATTTCATGGTCTGGGACGGGGAGTTCGAGATCTACTGGGAGGACCCGGAATCTAAGGCGAGAAAAAGCGTGGTCCTGGGCCTCTACGATGCGATTCGGATTCATCCGGGGATCATGCGCGGGTTCAAGAACGTCGGGAAAGAGGACGGCTATCTTTATTTTCTTCATGGGCAGGGGAATTACGAATACCCCGTCTATCACGAGAGCAACCGCGAGGGGCTGCCCGAGGGGGCGCGGACGGAGCCTCATGCCCCAGTGCCTCTGATCGACCCGGCCACCCAGGTTGTCCGCTACGAGGAGTGCGAGTTGAATTTCAAGGTCTACCGCGAGACGGACCTGCCCGAGGGGGTGCGGGGAATCCGCCGCTACATCGGGGAGGTGGGCGGAGACCGCGAGGGGGCGGGGGCGCCGCCCTCCCTCGACGGGGGCGAGGTGGCCTTCGTCATCAACGAGAACCGGAACGGAACGGGCGCGCCGCTCCACGATCACCCCTTCGAGGAGATGTTCATCGTGCTGGAGGGCCGGTGGGCGGTGTTCTGGCTCGACGCGGCTGGCGGGTATCACCAGGAGATTCTCGACCCCTGGGACGCCTGCTGGGTGCCGCCGGGGGTTCAGCGCGGCTTCCGGAACGCGGGGCGCGAGTGGGGCAAGCTCCATGTCGTCCAGGGCCAGCCCGACGCTCCGCCGCCGGATTATCACCGGGATTATTCCGACTTGAAGGGATAGGCCGAAGGAAATATTTCTCGAAGAAAAGAATCTTGAACCGCCTCGTGGCTTCGCGCCGCAGGGCGGTTTTTTTGTGCGGTGTTTTTGAGAGGCTTCACGCCCTGCCGTAGTCGTCTTCCTTGCGCTCGATGTCGTCCTCGCCGAAGTAGGTTCCCCGCTGCACCTCGATGAAAACGAAGGGCTCGGCCCCATCGTTCCGGACGCGGTGCCAGCAGCCCTGGGGCAGGTCCACCGCCTGGCCGGGGGAGAAGTTAATTTCCTCATCGTCCCAGGTGACGATGCCCTCGCCCGAGACTGCGAACCAGTGTTCGGAGCGGTGGGCATGGCGCTGGAGCGAGAGGCGCTGGCCGGGTTCGACGGTGATGCGCTTGACCTTGTGATCGGGCTCGTCGGCGAGGACGGTGTAATGGCCCCAGGGACGGTGATCGGTTTCACCCGCGGGCATGATTTCAGGCTTTTTCGAAGCGCTCGAAGAGGTAGCTGGACAGGCCTCCGAGGAGGGCCCAGAACAGCCCCGAGGTCACCAGCGTCGCAATGACGAACTGTTGCATCATGGCCTCGGGGGCCAGCCCTCCGTGCTGAGCGGGCTGGGGCGCGCCGATGAGGTGGGGAAGGGCGATGAGCGCCGCGCCAAGGGCTTTCCAGCCCCAGCCAGGTGCGAAGGCAACAAGGGCGAGGCCGCCCGCCGTCAGCGCCACCGTGAGCAGCCACCAACCCTGCCTGTCTTTCAACATCGCGGCGAAAGTGCCCGGAAGCTCAGGGGGTAGCCCCAGCGAGGGGGCGAGGCTGAAGACCGCGAAACCGCCCAGCCCCCAGAGGATGCCCTTTCGCCAGTCCACTCCGCCGCGCAGGACGAACCCCGCGATGAGCAGCAGGGCGAACGCGATTGCGGCGAGGATATTCGATACGGCGGTGAGAGCGGTGCGCGAAAGATCGACCGAAGCGCCTCCGGCCGACTCGTCCGTAGTGGGAACTGCCGGAGCAGGGGTCTCGTAGGTTTCAGCCTCGAGGATGAGCGGAATCACCCGCACCGCCTGGACCGCGGATATGAACACACCGGCCAGAAGGCCGGCGATGGCCGCCGCGAAAACGATTCGCCGGAACATGTGCGTCTCCCTCCTAGTGGCAAGGGAAAGCGAACGAGTGTCTCACGTCGTGTGCGGCATCGTGGAGAAGCTCGGGCTGTGCGAAGGCCACACCGTAGAGCAGCGCGATGCCCAGCAGGCCAGCCGCGAGAGCGGGCGCGATTTGGCGAACGGCGGTGTCCGATAAAACGAGATGCTTCAGGGAAGATAAAACGTGCGTCATGTCAACGCTCCTGTAATGCAAATTCATGGGCAATTTCAGTAAAGATATCTCAAACCTAACACAAACGGCCGAGGCTCAAAACCTTTTTGCCGAGGAGGGGAAGAAGGATTGGGAAAATTGGCATTAAGAGGTGCAAAAAAGAGGAAATTACGAGCCTTCGAGATAAAATGCTCCTATATTCATGTTATTGGAGCCATCCCCCTTCGGGGTGGCCACCCCCGAGTCGAGGGGGAAGTTTTCCGGGAGTGGATGATGGTTCAAAGAGCCGAAAAAAGGACTTCCGGAATTTTTATCACCGCACTGCCGGTCTTGATTCTAGCGATGGCGGCGGCGCCTTGTAGCGTCCACGCCATGAACGAATCCCATGAAATGGCCTCAAGTCACACCCGGTCCGAGTCCGGGCATGACAACGAGACGGATTGCATTTCACTGGCGCCGAAGCCCGCCTCTCCCGCCGGCCTCCAGGCCATCCATCCGGACGCGGCTGTAATCCCTGGTGTGCCGGTCCTCTTGGCGGCGGGAGTTCCGGAGGAGATGGCTGTAAACATCCGGAATTCCCCGATTTAAATTTCGCCACCCACGAAAGAGCGCCTCCTCCATAGCAGCAGTCCGGAATTTCCGTTTGAATTGCACATATTTGGTGTTGAAATTAATCTGATTTTTTCTTTTTGGCCGGAAGCCGGTTTGAGAAGTCAAACCGGAGGCCTCCGGGCGGTTTGTTTCACGAGGAGACACGGGATGCACGAAAAAAAAGAAAATTCTTTCACTGGCGGCAGCCGGTTTGTTGGCGATTCTGGTGGCGGGAGCGGGTTACATGCGGGCCGAGGCGGGCGGCGGCGCCCGGGGGCATGGCCACGGGATGATGATGGACATGCATGGCTCAAAAAGTGGTCACGGCGAAGAGGCCAAGGACAGCCACGGAATGAATGAGAAAGCGCAGGCAGGGGATAAGGCCGGCAAGACCATCTATACGACGATGGAGGCCTTGCATGCCAACGGGGGGACGCCTCCCGGCTGGCGCTTCCGGATTCCGAAGGGAGACCCCGAAGAGGGGCGCGACGTATTCGCCAAGATGGAGTGCTACTCGTGCCACAACATTGACGGCGAAAAATTTCCCAAGGGGGATGCCGTTCCCGCGAATGTGGGCCCCGATCTCACCGAGATGGGCTCGATGCAAGGCGACGCGGAATATTTCTTCGAGTCAATCGTCAACCCCAACCGGGTTATCGTGAAAGGCCCCGGTTATATCAAGAATGGCCCCTCGATCATGCCGAATTACAGCGATTCGATAGGCCTCCAGGAGGCGCTTGCTCTCGTTGCCTACTTGGAAAGCCTCAAGGGTGGTCATCGTGACGGAGGCGATCACGCCCAGATGCCCGCGAGAGCGGAGGTGCATAACTAACCCGGAAGGTTTCCGCGAAAAAGCCCCCACGAGGCGGTGCCTCACAGGGGCTTTTTTTCGTTCTGTGTCCGGATACGGCCGTGAAAATACCCGGCTTATTCTTCGATAATCGCCACCGCGCGAATCCAGCCGCCGCTCGCCCGCTCGAGCTTGATCGGGAACATCGAGACCGTGAAGCCGAACTCGGGAAGCTGGTCGAGATTCGTGAGCTTCTCGGCGTGGATGTACTCCTTGCCGCGGCCGTAGTAGTGGCTCCCGAAGAAGTCCTTGGTGTTTCCCTCGAGGCGCAGCTTGGCCATTTTGCTGGTGGGGATGTCGAAGCCCCATGCGTCGATCCCCATCACCTTTATTCCGCACTCCTCGCAGAGCCAGGCCGTGGCGTCAACACTCATGCCGGGGTGGGTCTGCTCGAAATCGGGGGTGTAGAGGTAGTTCTTCGTGTGATCCGTGCGGATGAGAACGATGTCTATCGGTTTGAGCTTGTAGCCTTTCGCCTCGAGGGAGGCGACTTTCGCCTTCACCTCGTCCACGGTGATGTTGTGGCCGCGCTCGGCGTCGTGAAAGTCGAGCACCACTCCGTCCCCGTAGCACCACTCCAGCGGAACGAGATCGACCGTCTTCGAGGGCGACCCTTCACACTCGGGGCCGTAGTGATAGGGCGAGTCGAGATGGGTGCCGCTGTGGGTGCTGATGGACGTGATGTTTTCGGTGGCGCAGTGCATGTGATCGGGGAAATAGCTCGTGTCCGGGAATTTGTAGGCCTTGGTCCGCGAGCGGCCGAGCTCGGTATGCGAGATGTACTGGATGACGGTGGGATTATTCTCCATGGGGGCATTTTGAAGCGGGATGCTGAGATCGACGAATTTTCGGGCCATCGTTTTACTCCTTATATGAGGACCAGCCGTACGGCCGATGTAGCGGCACGGCAGTGTTTTGATGGGCGCGCGATTTTCCCTTCGCGCCGGATGGATAAAGTTTTCGCAAAACCGCCCTTTGCTAGCACGCCGCTTCGAGGGGTGTCAAACAGGTGTGGGTATCGTTCTCCAGGGCTGCCCCTCATCCGCGTTTTTTCCCGGCCCGCGCTCATTTTACAGTCCTGAAATTTACTCGAAACCGGGCCGAAACATTCCGGGCCTACCATCTCCCCAGTACACAAATGACACAGAGCGGAGCGCCGGAAGGCGCTTCCTCCTGATTGTCTGGTATATTTGGCGGCGCCGGCCGCGTATGCTTCTCTTTCAATTTATTTTTCGGGTTCGCATTTTTAGGAAGATAACCGGCGTGAGATTAAATGGATTCCGAAAGGCGGCAGCGGTGTTTTCCGTGGCGGCTCTGGCCGCCGGGGTGCTGATTTTTGCTCCGCTCCCGGCGCGGGGGCAGAGCGTGGGAACGCTTCAAAAACAGATCGAGGCTCTTCAGAAGGCGCTCGAGGCCGTGAAGAGTCAGCTCGACAGGGTGCAGGCCGAGCAAAAGGCGCAAAAATCCAAAATGGCCAGGCAGGAGGCGGAGGTCGCTCCCCTCAAGAAGGCCGTCGAGGGGCTCTCCAAGGTCTCCATCTCGGGCGGCGTTACGGGCATCATCCAGGGAACCTCGGGCGTTTCGTCCAAGACCGAGGGCGGAGACGACGGTTTCTCGGGCGGCTCGTTCGACCTGATTTTCGAGTATGAGCCGATGAAGGATTGGAAGGTCGTCCTCGACCTTGAGGCCATCGGGGGCAACGGGCCGGACATTTTCACCAACCTGCACGGTGTGAACGACGACCTCGGGACGACGAACGACGCGGTGACGATTCTCGAGGCCTACCTGGAGGGTGTGCTCTGGAACGAGCGGCTCACCTTTACGGTGGGTAAAATCGACGCGACCAACTACATCGACGGGAACGCCTACGCCGGGGATTCATCGACCCAGTTCCTGAGCGGTGGCCTGGTGAACAACGGCGTCCTTACGGCACCCGGCAACGGACCCGGTGTCCGGCTCGGTTTCAGCCTGATTCCGGGTCTGGTTAATCTCGAGGCGGTGGCGATGAGCCAGGACCCGGACGGAGATACGAACACAACGAACCGTATATTCGAACACGTCTTCGGGGCTCTCGAGGTGGGCTTCACCTCGAAGTTCCTGGGCCGCCCGGGCGCCTATCGCTTCTGGGGCACATTCGACGGCAATGGCAAGCGGATCAGGAGCCGCTTCGGCGCGGTGGAGGATTATACCGCGATGGGCGCGGGCTTCAGCTTCGATCAGGAGGTGGCCAAGGGCCTTGGCCTGTTCTTCCGCCTCGGCTACCGGGATACCGGCAACACGGCATACACCACGCGCACTTCCTGGAGCATGGGAGGCCAGCTCTCCGTGGGCAACTTCTGGTCCACCCGCCCGGATGATGTCATCGGTCTCGCCTACAGCCAGATTACGCCGACCAAGCGCGACTTCGGCAGCCGCTCGACCGAGGAAAATTTCGTCGAGGGCTACTACAACTGGTTTTTCAACGACAACTTTCAGCTCAGCGGCATCGTGCAGTTCATCGACGACCGCAACGGCAGCAAGACCCTCGACGACGTAACCATCCTCGGCGCGAGGCTGCAGGCGAACTTCTAGTCAATTCGCAAATAGTCCCCCTCCTCCTCGGGGGACGGAGCCGGTTCCGCCTTTACGGCGGGGCCGGCTTTTTTTTTTGTAACCGCCTCTGCGCCAGAGCCCTGAAAGTAAATTTGCCTTCAATTACCACACTCCGAAGTTAAATATTTGAAATGTGTACAGTTGCGAATCGTGACTAAAATATTTTTTAGACATGCGAAAAAATATATTTAGAGTGCTTGACAAAATTCATGTCGTATCGCCTAATCTTAATGAGTTTACAGGACGAGGACTGAAATGCAGGTATTTCGCCCTCTCAAGTGTGGGTCAGGGCTGAAAATCTTTTTAGATGGGGTGTTCTCGGTATGAGAATTTTAGGTGTTCTTTTGAATGTGGGCTTTCGTCGGCGGATGTTCGTTTCGGGTGTCGCCCTGGCGGCGATTTTTCTTTCTCTCGCGGTTTCGCGTTTCGGAAGCGCACACATCGTTCCTCCCGAGAAACTACACCCGGCAGCGGAGTCCTACCGCCGGGCCACTTTTGTTCTCAATATCAATCCCGTCCGCTGGTCAATCGTCTGGAAAGACATGGCGCAAATTGCAGACGCCATCGCCAGCGCGGATAAGGATATAGAGGCGGCGAATAAATTTAAAAATGAAATAGCGCGGGCACGCCTCATCGCCCAGCCTAAGCCAAAGGGCGGCGAGGAACCGGACATGATCGGGGCCCGCGAGGCGGGTCGAAGGGCCGTTTTCTCCGCCGCCACCCGGGGTATCGCCGGATTAATTTCCGCGCATATCGCCCGCGCCGGGGCGGAGAAGGATAGAGAGCACGTCAGGGCCCATCTCGGGGAGGGCCGAAAAGTGTTCCAGGCATTCGCCGAAAGCCTTGCCTATCTCGACCCCGCGGCCTGGAAGAAGATGCAGATAGCCTGGCTCGACGCTTTTTCGAACCTCGGCACGCCCGGCATCCTGGGAGCCGGCGCCCGCCCGATGAACATCGAGAATATCCGTGTCGGCACTGCCGTTATCTCCTCGTATATGGAGAAAAATTTCGCCCGCTACTCCGCCGGCGCCGAACGGCGGCTCGCCGCGCGTCCCCAGGCGAGCCCGACCTATTTGAAAACCGCAAAAATACCCTGGCGGCTTCCGCCGGGCTCGAACACCAACAAACAGCTCCCCCGCCCGCGCCAGCTGCTCGGCATGGCCGAGAGGGGGGCGAACGAGGGCGAGACGGGTCTGATCGCGCTGGGCGACATGGCCTTCGACAGCGCCGAAATATTCGGCGAGCCCGCCCGCAGCCTTAATATCACTTGCAATACCTGCCACAACAAGGGTGTTACGAACCCGAATTTTTTCATCCCCGGCCTCTCGTACCGAAAGGGCGGAATGGATGTATCAAACAGTTTCTTCGAGCCGCATGCGAACAACGGGATCTTCGGGCACATCGACATTCCCGATATGAGGGGTATTCGGTTTACCGCGCCCTACGGCCGGAACGGGCGCACCGCCTCGCTTCGCGAGTTTATTCGCAACGTCATTGTCCTCGAGTTCAACGGCTCCGAGCCCGATCCGATGATGCTCGACGGGATGGCGGCCTACATCAACGAGTTCGAGTTCTTGCCGAACCCGAAGATCAAGCGGGACGGAACGCTCAACCGGAAAAAAAACGATGCCGGGGCCCTGCGCGGAGAGAAGATTTTTAATAGAAAATTTCCGCAGATGATGGGAGGGATGAGTTGCGCGGGCTGCCACATCCCTTCGAATCATTTTATCGACCGAAAGAACCACAACATCGGTACGACGAAGGGGTTCGCCCCGTACTCGCTCGACGGCGCGTTTGACACGCCGACCCTGCTTTCTGCGAAATTCTCGGCCCCCTATTTCAACGACGGGAGCCAGCCGACCCTTCGGGCGGTGAACGAGTGGTTCAACAAAAGGTTCGCTCTCGGACTCTCGAAAAAAGAGTTGAACGATTTGACCGATTACGTCGAAGCCGTTGCGGACGGCACCGAGGCCTACGAGGATACGGTGTACACGTTGGACTCGGAGCTCGAGGAGTTCAGCTTTTTCCTCTCGACGTATGAATTCTTGAAGAGGAAAAAGAAGAAAGGACTCATCATCATTACCCTCAAGACGGTTGCCACCGAGCTAGAGGCGCATAAATGGGACGTTCAAGACAGTCGTCAGATGCCGGTGCTCGATAAATTGGAATCGCTCATCCGCGAAGCGACAAAGTTGTTCGAGATGGGAAACGAGAGCGCGGCGGAGGGAAAGATCACCGCCTACAAGAAGCTCTATGAGAAAAACGCGACAGTGCTCAAGTAGGAAGGAAATGACGATGACTCGAAGAGTCTTTTATGCCTTGATTAGTTTTTTGATAGTGATGGTCGCCCTCGCGGGACCAGCGCCGGCCGCCAAGCTCCTTCGGATGGCCCTTGTGCCGATTGCGAATCCCGAGAAACTCATAGACGGCGTCAAGCCGGCGATGCGGTTTCTTGAAAAACAGATTGGCTGCAAGATTCGCTACTTCATCACGCTCAACTATTCGGCTGCCGTCGAGGCAATGTCCTCGGGCCGGGCGGACATTAGCTTCCTGCCCCCCTTGCCTTACGTATTAGCGCGCAGCCAGGCCAGGGTCGAGGTGATTCTCGGCGAGATTTACCGGGGGAAGAGCTACTATCAGTCGAAAATATACGTACGGCGCGACAGCGGCATCAAGAATCTCTCGGACCTCAAGGGAAAGACAATTGCCTACGTCGATCCGATATCGAGTTCTGGCTTCTTGTATCCACACGATATTTTCGAGCGGGCTAAATTGCTCAAGGGTGGGATACAATATCCCGAGGGCGGTTTTTTCCGGCGCGTTTATTTCGCGGGCGGCGATGAGCAGGCCATCCGCTCGGTTTTCGGAAAGTTCGTGGACGCGGCAGGGGTGAGCGAATTCTCGATTAATTTGCTCAAACAGGACGAGCGGGCCGCGCTCGTGCCCCTCGCCTCCTCGGCGCGAATCCCGAGCCACAACGTGGTGGCGCGAAAGGGGCTTGACCCAAAGCTCAAGAGGCGATTCATCGATGCCATGATGAAGTTGAATGAGCCTGAAAACCGAAAGTATCTCAAGTATTTATATGGGACGGAAGGCTATTTGAGGGTGGACCACGCCGCCTATCGGGCGGTGGAGGATATGGCTCTTAAATATGGATTTATAAGGAAATAGAAGAATGTCTCCCGAGGTGATCATTCGCCTAAAAGATGCCGTCGTCCGGAGAGATGGGCAAGATATCCTCTCCATCGATAGCCTAGAGATTACCCGCGGCGAGCGCGTTGCCTTCATCGGCAATTCGGGCTCGGGCAAGACGACTTTGATGCGGATGCTCAAGGGCTACATCACACCAACGCGCGGGCATGTCGAGGTTATGGGCGCTCCGGTGCCCCTTGGCAACCGCGCCCGCATGCGCGGATATCACCGCCAGATTGGCATGATCCACCAGCATTTCGACCTGATAGGGCGCGAGAGCGTCTGGCAGAACGTTTATCACGGCCGGCTCGGCTATGTGCCATTTTTGCGCAGTTTTCTCGGCCGATTCGATAAAGGCGACCGCGAAATCTGTATGCGGGCCCTCAAGGAAGTACGGCTCGACGACAAGCTTTACCGCTCGGCGCGCACACTTTCGGGCGGCGAGCAGCAACGAGTGGCAATCGCCCGCACCCTTTCACAAGAGCCCACAATTTTCCTGGCCGACGAGCCGGTCTCGAACCTCGATCCCGCTCTCAGTGAGGATATCCTCGATCTTTTTGGCACGATTTGCGTAGCTTACCGCCTCACACTCTTAATCAGTCTTCATCTGCCGGAGTTGGCACGTCGCATTGCTGATCGTATTATCGCTATGAAGGCGGGTGAAATCGTCTGGCAGGGCTTGCCCGAAGAGCTCTCTGAGGAGAAGATTTCGGAAATCTACGAGAGAGGCGAGCGCAACGGAGAGGGATATGACCGACTGGAGAGGACAAACGAATTCCACATGTCTTGGGGGCACGGGGCTAAAGGCCATCTTGTGCCTGGCAGCTAGTGGAATAATCTTTTGGTCTTTCCAGGGTTCTGAGTTCTCAAGCCTTGAGCTGATTCGCGGTATCCCCCAAATCTTCCATTTTTTCGGCCGTATGATGCCGCCCGATTGGTCGGTTTGGGATGTCCTCTGGCGCGCATCACTTGAAACCCTCCAAACGACAATAGCCGGGACCTTTCTCGGAGCGCTTTTTGCCTATCCGCTCGGAGTGATGGCCGCCTCGAATTGGACGCCTCCTTGGATCCATCTGCCCGTGAAGGCGGCAATGGCCTTTATCCGCTCCATTCCTTTGCTCATTCTCGCACTATTGTTTGTTTCCGCGGTGGGGCTAGGTCCTTTTCCGGGTGTTTTGGCGATAGCGGTTCATTCGGTGGGCGTACTGGGGCGATTCGTCGCCGAGGAAATTGAGGCCACCGACCCGCGACCCCTGCTGGCTCTTCAGGGAACGGGTGCATCTTCGATCCAAGTAATTCAGCATGGTCTCATCCCCCAGGTGCTCCCCCAGATGGTGGCCCACCTCGCCATACGATTTGAGATGAACCTTCGCGATTCGACAATACTCGGACTTGTCGGTGCGGGGGGGCTGGGTTTTTATGTTTTTCTCTACATCAAACAGTTTCAGTGGGAAAAGACGGGCGTTCTCTGCTTGGCAATTATTTTTCTTGTCTTTGCAGGTGAATTCGTGAGCTGGCAAATCCGAAAACGGCTGATCTAGATACCGGCATGGAAACCCTGATTCAACTCATCGCCGCCGCCGCCGCCCGCTTTCCCGAGGCCGTGGCGCTCGAGGGCGAGAGTCTCAAGGGCGAGGCTGGCGAGAGCGGGACTGCCGAGAGCGAGGCTGGAAGCCCGGGTCCGGTCTCCCTCTCGCGGGGGGCGCTTCTCCGCCGCGCGGCGGCGCTGGCCGCTCGTCTCATCGAGGCCGGCATCGGCCCCGGCGATCCGGTTGCCCTTCTCGCGCCCAACCGCCCGGAGTGGGCGGTGGGCTACTTCGGCGCCCTCCTGGCGGGGGGGGTGCTCGTCCCCCTCGACGTGAATCTCAAGACCGGAGAGCTGACGAACATCCTCGGGCGCTCGGGAGCGGCCGCCCTGCTGACCGACGCCTCCAGGCTCGAGGATGCGCGGGCGCTCGCGGTGGCGCTTGCCGAGCCCATCCAGCTTTTTCGAATCGACGAAGCCGGAGAGGCGGAGCCTCACCCGATTTCCCGGTGGCCGGGCGCGGCGCGGGAGCCCGGCGACCTGGCGCTTATATCGTTTTCTTCGGGCACGACCGGGACCCCCAAGGGCGTAATGCTCACCCACGCGAACATCGCCTCGAACGCCCGGGCCTCCTCGGAGACCCTGCCTTGCGGGGAAGAAGACGTATTTCTCTCCATCCTTCCGCTTCACCATATGTTCGAGAGCACCGGCGGCCTCCTGGTTCCGCTCATCACGGGTGCCAGGGTTTATTATCTCTCCTCGCTGAACCCGCGCCTGATGGCCGAGGCGATGCAGGCTCAAAGGGTCACGGTGTGCCTGATGGTGCCGGCCCTGGCCCGGCTGATGCACCGGCGCATCATGACCGCGGCCACCGAGGCGGGTGGCCTCAAAACCGCGATTTTCGGGGGTCTCCTGGCGGTATCGCGGGCCTGTCTCGGGGCCGGGCTGCGGCTGGGCGGGGTGTTTTTCCCCCAGGTGAAGCGCCGCCTCGGCCCCCGGCTGAAATACTTCATTTGCGGCGGGGCCGCGCTCGACCCCGTGGTGGGCCGGGATCTTCTCGCGCTCGGCATCGAGGTGCTCCAGGGCTACGGGCTGACCGAAACCTCGCCCGTCACCCACGGGAACCGGCCGGGGCGGAGGAACCGCATGGGGACGGTTGGGCCCCCCATCGCCGGCGTCGAGGTGCGGATCGAGCCGGTGGAGGGAGCCGCCGGGGGGGAGGGCGAAATTCTCATCCGGGGGCCCGGCGTGATGCAGGGTTATTTCGGAGACCCGGAGCTGACCGGGGAGGCCCTGCGCGGAGGATGGTTCCATACGGGAGACGTGGGCCGCGTGGACCGGGACGGCTATCTGACGATTTGCGGCCGCTCGAAAAATGTCATTGTCACCGAGGCCGGGAAGAACATATACCCCGAGGAAGTGGAGGAGGAGCTTGCCCGGAGTGAATTGTTCTCGGCGGTGTGCGTCATCGGAAAAAAAACAGCCCACGGGGGGGAGGAGGTATTCGCCGTCATCGTTCTCGACCCTGACAGTGTTCTTTCCGAGGCGGAGCGCCCCCGGGAAGAGCGCCGCCGGGCGGTGCGCGCGGAAATCGACCGTCTCTCGGCCGGCCTGTCCGGCTACAAGCGGGTCTCGGGCTTCATCATCTGGCCGGACGGGGAGCTTCCCCGGACGACAACGCTTAAATACAAGCGCGAGGAGGTCAAGGCCGCTCTCCGGCGAATGCCCGAATTTGGGCCCGGGGATTTTTAGAGGTGGCGGATTTCCCGCCCGCTTTTATTCCCGGAGCGCGTTGCCAGTATACTCTGGAGATTGATTGAATCGGCGCACGGCGAATAGTGCGCGGCGGCTAACGTTTTACGGATTGAAGGAGGCTTCATGGCGAACCCTGTCCTGGCGGCGGCGGAGAAGATTCATCCCTGGCTGGTCGAGACCCGCAGAAAAATCCACATGAATCCCGAGACGGCCTTCGAGGAGCACGAAACCTCGCGTCTCGTCGCGGAATCGCTTGCCGAGTGGGGCCTCGATGTGAAGACGGGCGTCGCGCGGACGGGCGTACTCGGCGTTTACGATACCGGCCGGCCCGGCCCGACGCTCGGTATCCGGGCCGATATGGATGCCCTGCCGGTTCAGGAGGAAAACGAGGTTCCCTACAAGAGCAAAATCGACGGGAAAATGCACGCCTGCGGCCACGACGCGCACACGACGATGCTGCTCGGGGCGGCCCGTGTGCTCGCCGAGAATCCGGCGCTTCTCGACGGCGTGGGGGGCAAGGTCAAGTTTCTGTTTCAGCCCGGCGAGGAGGGCCATGCGGGCGGGCGGCTGATGGTCGAGGAGGGCGTGCTCGACGATCCCCGCGTCGATCTCGTTATCGCCGCGCACGTTTATCCCGCGATGAAGCTGGGCACGATCGGCACCCACACCGGCCCCACGATGGGTTCGGGAGACAAATTCTTCGTCACCCTGCGCGGGGTGAGCTCTCATGCCGCCTACCCCCATAACGGGCGGGACCCGATTCTCGCCGCTGGTCACGTTATCACCGCGCTCCAGGGCGTTGTGAGCCGGAACGTGAACCCGTTTGATTCGGCTGTCGTCTCCGTCACCCAGATGGAGGCGGGCGTGGCGATCAACATTCTTCCCGAGGAGGTTCATTTGAGGGGGACTATCCGCTCGATTGACCCGGATGTGAGAGAGATGGTGAAGGCGCGCGTCAGGGAAACGGTCTTGGGGATCGCCTCGGCCTTCGGCGTCGAGGCCGAGGTGGATATTCAGGCGGGCTATCCCTCGCTATCGAACCACGGGGGCGCGACGGCGCTCATCGAAAAAGCCGGGGCGGAGA
>JAPYQX010000039.1:3555-14237 GCA_029937135.1 Nitrospinota bacterium | reverse complement strand
CAATTCGGGGGGAGTATAAGGAGCCACCCCGAAGGAGGTCAATTTGCCGGGGCGTGGCAACAGGGGAATAATCCGCTATTTTTTCAGGGCGCGGCGATAGCGGGTCATATCGTTCAAAACCCCTCTCCAGCGCTTGTCGCGCCAGTCCGGGTTCACGTCCACCGCCTTCTGGAGGGTCTCGAGCGCCCAGCCCACCTTTCCGCTCCGGAATAACTTCGCCGCCCGGCCCCGATAATAACGAATGGGGGTGTCGCTTCCCCCCTCGACGACCGCCCGGCCCAACTCGGCCTCCCACTTATCGGCCCCGCCACGCTCCGACACGCTCAGCCATAGCCAATAGCGCGCCTCCGTGTGATCGGGGGAAATGCGCAGGGCCTCTTTGAAATGGTGGACCGCCAAGGCGATCTGCCGGCGCTGGCGGCGGATCAGGCCCAGCCGATATTGCGCGATGAACGATTCCGGGTCGAGTCTGGCCGCTTTTTCGAGATGGAAAATCGCGATCTCGATCTTCCCGGCCTCAACGGCCAATCGCCCGAGGGCGACCCGGCTTTTTACATGACCGGGCCTCAGCTCAAGCGCGCGGCGGTAGGCTTTTTCAGCCTCGGCCTTTTTTCCCGATCTCTCCAGGACACGGCCCAAGGACGCATGGGCGGGAAAGAGTCCGGGATCGGCCAAAACCGCCTTTCGGAGGAGCTCCCCGGCGGCGGCCAACTTTCCGCGCCCTAATTTTTCCTGCGCGAGGTTATAGAACCGGATGGCTTCGTTGCCCTGCCGCTCCGGTTTTTTTTCGGGGAAACGGCCGCCGAATCTTTTTCCGGCTCCCCCGGAGTCGGCTCCCCTGGCGCCGGGAGACTTGCCTGAGTCGCGCAACCGGAAATCAAGAAAAGGAGAACGAGCGCCGCCCGGACGGGGGCGCGGGGAGGTCAATTCAGGCCTTCTCGCGGGCCCATTTTTCTTCGACGGCCTTGCGCACATAGGCGACGATATCGTCCAGTGGCGTACCGGGCGTGAAAATTTCGGAGACCCCGCTTTCCTTGAGGGCGGCGATATCGCCGTCGGGAATGATCCCCCCCCCGAAGAGAACCACGTCCGGCATTCCCTGGGCGTCGAGAAGCTCCCGGATTTTCGGAAAAAGAAAATTGTGCGCCCCCGACAGGATGGAGAGGCCCACGCCGTCAACGTCCTCCTGTAAAACAGCGGCGGCAATCTGCTCGGGGGTCTGGCGAATTCCGGTGTAGATGACTTCCATACCGGCGTCCCGGAGGGCGCGGGCGACAACCTTGGCCCCCCGGTCGTGTCCGTCGAGGCCAGGTTTGGCCACGAGAATCCGCGCTTTTTTCTCCATCGCGTGTTTTCCTCCCCCATCGGGCCGCGCTTACTTTCCCTTCAAAAGGCGTGCGGCGATCCCCGGCGATAGCGCCTCGGCCTCGGGGATGAAGTCCGACACATAAAGCCGGGTCAACTCTTCGGGGCGCCGGCCCTTGCCATGCCACAACTCGAAGAAGGTCCACTCGATCTTCTCGTCAAAGGGAGCGCTCGTGAGCTTCCCCTCTTTCCCCAGCGCGGCCATTATTTTCTTCGCCGGAGCGGCGTATTTTTCGTTGTAGCCGTCCAAGATAGCGTCGTACTGGACGTAGGCGGCTTTCACGAACTCAGGGCCGTGACATGCGCCGCAGGCGCTTTGCATGTTCTTGCGCTTTTTCTCCCACCCCTCGCGCTTTTCCGAAACAATCGGCCCAAGGGCCCGGCCAATCCGCTGGCCGACATCGTGCGTAACGGGCTGGCCCTTGGTCCGGCTCATATGGCAGGTCGCGCAGGTCGGCGCCGCAGTGTAGTCCTTCCCCGCTATCCACTCGACGCTGGCGAGGTTCATCTCGCCGCGTCGGGCGCGGAACAAGATGCCGTGCTTGGACTCGCCGTAAACCTCGAGCTGAGGGTGCTCCGCCCTCAGGTGACACTTCGCGCAGGTATCCGGCTGCCGGGCCTGGGCGGGAGCGAACTGGTGGCGCGAATGGCAGGCCGAGCAGGTGCCCGTGCTGCCGTCAGGGTTTAGCACGCCGATGCCGGTGTTTGGCCAGGTGAGGGGGTCGAGCTGGCCGCCCTTGAGGACCTTGATGGCGCTGCCGTGGCATTTTTGACAGCCCCCGGCGGCCGGGGCCACGCCCTCGGCGACCAATTCCCGAAAATGATCGAGGCTGCCGACATTCCGGGCGGCGACGGCGTGAGCGCTCACAGCGAATTCCTTCGCCTGTTGCTCGTGGCAGCGGGCGCAGTCCTTGGGCGTGGGAACGATGGCGACGAGCGATTCCTCGTGGTCCCAGGCGTCGGGCTCGCCCTCCTTGGCCTGGTGGCAGTCCATGCACCCGACGCCGAGGGTGGCGTGCCGGCTTTCTTTCCACTGGGCCACGATTCCCGGCGTTTTTTCGGAATGGCATTTGACGCAACTGAGGTTCTTGTTGGTGACAACCGCCTTCGCCTTTTTCTTGGGTATAAGGCGCTCGCTCTCGATATACCCCACCGTGAGCAGGGAGCCCATGAAAAACAGGCTGATCAATATCACGATTTGCTGCTTGACCCGAAGATTCACGCGAATTCTCCCCCGCTTAATGTTTCAAAAGCCCTTTCAATACAAACAATGTCAACGTCACGGCGACGGCGATGCCGGTGAAGAGGCTGATAAAGGCCACTTGCCCCGAGAGCCCCTCCACTAAAATGAGCAGCGACATCGCCAGGGCCGCCCCGATGCCGATGAAGACGCTCACATCCCGGCCCGGAAGGCGCCGCTCGATCGCGGCGTCGATCCACGGCCACGCGAACATGGTTGAAACGATAACGAGCATACTGACAATTCCGGTCTTGAACGAAAACAGCTTGAGATACCTGAAAACCGGATAGAAATACCACTCGGGCCTGATGTCCTCGGGCGTAACGCCGGGGTTGGCCGGCTCCCCCAACCCCACCGGAAATATAATCGCCAACTGGCTGATGAGAAAAATCAGGACCGCGCCGACAGCCAACTCAGTAAGAACGTGATCGGGAAAAAACGGAAAGAAGCGCCCGGAATCCTCCCCGGAGCCGCCCTCCGGCTCGCCGTCCGGTTCGCTCACGCCGTGCAGGCGAAGCAGGAAGAGATGAAGCCCAATCAGGGCAATCGCCCCGACCGGCAGCAAGGCCGTGTGCAGGACATACATCCGGGTCAGGGTGTTCGCCGTGATGACGGGCCCGCCGCGAAGGAACCCGGCGGCGAATTCCCCGACGATTGGGATGGCCGCGGTGATGTTCGTACCCACCACGGTTGCCCAGTAGGAGAGCTGGTTGTAGATGAGCGAGTAGCCCGAGAACGCAAATGTGAGGACGGTGACGAGGAGCCCCATTCCGATGAGCCAGTTGAGCTCGCGCGGCCTGCGGTAGGCGCAGGTGAAAAAGACGCGGATCATGTGGAGGATAACCGTAATCACCATCAACTCGCCCGACCAGCGGTGCACCCCGCGCACCCACCAGCCGAAGGGAGCCTCCTGGGTGATGTAGCGCACCGACTCGAACGCCTTGTCGGGGTGAGGAACATAATAGAAGGCAAGCGCGATTCCGCTCAAAAGCTGAATCCCGAAAAGATAGAGGGGTGTCCCGCCCAGGCAAAACCACCATTTGTGCATGTGGCGCGGAACGGGCTCCTCAAGGGAGTGTCTGAGGAGACTCCAATCGAAGGGTATTCGCTCGTTTATCCAACCGACGATTCTTTCGGGCACGGCTTAAACCTCGTCCATGGAGACAAAAATACTGGAACCACGAATATTGACGGTTTTTTGGGCCAGCGGCGAGGGAGGCGGTCCGGAAACGGGGTTGCCGTCCGCGTCGAAAACGCCGTCGTGGCAGGGGCAGAAAAAAGTCTTCCCCGCGGGATTCCAGTGAACCTGACAGCCCAGATGAGTGCATGCCGTCGAAAACGCCCGAATATTTTCCCCCGAGCGGACGAGGAGGAACTTCTGTCTGGTAAGGTCCTCCTTGAGGAGGCTTCCCCCCTCGGGCACATCGGCGAGCGCCGCGACGAGCACCTGGATTTTTCGAGGCGCCTTTTGCCTGCCAAACAGATACCGGAGCCCGTAGATCGCAGCGGTGCCATAGCTCACCGCCAGAGCGGCAATCATCCCGATGGCGACCATCGCGCCTCGGCGCTTCAGATTTTCTTCTGGCGGAGATGACGTTTCGGACGCGGACACTCGCGTAATTCCTTAACCAATCAGATCATTTCGGGGCAGCAAAGATGATTCACCCCAAGAGAATAAGCGCAATTATCTTTGCAAAGCAACTATTCCGGCAGCCGTGAACACTTCCCGCGCCGATGAGATATTCCTCCACTGTGACCGCGCCCGTAGAAACAAGCCGCCTGGAGGCTTCGCCGTTTGATCCGCCCGCCGATCCCTGGAGCCGTTGCGAGATTGCGCGCCGGACTGTTAGTTTTCGAGTGCCCGTGTCGAGAAAAACGGCAAACTTGTCTCATGGCGTAATCCACAAACGGAAGGAAATGACTCCGACGATGAGAAAAATTTGGAACATCGCCTGCGGGTTGCTCCTCTTTGTGCTCGCCGCTTCGTTTTACGGCACCTCCGCGACCGGATTCCCCCGGGATGGCGAACTGCTGGCCAAACCTCAGAAGGTCTTCGAGTGCACGGCCTGCCACAACCCGCACCAAATGCCCAATTTCGCTGCCGCCGCCCAGTGCCAGAGTTGTCATACGAAGGAAAAATCCCAGTTCGCGACTCATATTTATCCTCTTTACCTTCTCGCCATCATTCCCCTGGTCTTCATGGTATTCGGTATTTGGTCGCGCTTCAGGCTATGGCGGCTGGGCGGGGGCGAATACAGACTGGACCGGATACCCCGGCGCATCGGCGGCCTCCTCGCCGAGGTATTCACCTACCGCCGCATGATGCGGGACACCTACGCCGGCCTGATGCACCTCTTTATTTTTTACGGGTTCATCGCCGAGCTTCTCGCCACCTCCCTCCTCGCGGCCCAGGAGTGGTCGGGAACGCAATTTCTAAAGGGACCGGTTTATCTCTGGTATTCCCTCGTGAGCGACCTTTTCGGGCTGGTGGCGATCATCGGAATCGGGATGGCTATCTGGCGGCGCGCCTTCCTGCGCCCGGATCGCATCCACACGGTCCTGGACGACTGGCTCGCGCTGGGGCTCATGCTCCTGGTCTTCGTTCAGGGGTTCGTCGTCGAGGGCGCCCGCATCGCCGCGACCGAGCTCCCCGGAAACCTTCCCCGGGCCCCGTGGTCGCCGGTGGGCTATTCGGTCGCGCTCCTCATGAAGGATTGGAGCCCGGAGTTCCTCGGAAACTTTTACCGCTTTCAGTGGTGGTTCCACGCGGCGACGGCCTTCGTCTTCCTCGGCTATCTGGGATTCGGAAAGGTCAACCATGTCTGGTACGGCCTGCTGAATATCTTCTTCAGGAACCTCGAGCCGAGCGGGAAGCTCTCTTTCATCGACATCGAAGCGACGATGGAAACCGACCCCGATGCCCTCGATACGCTCGGGACCGGCAGCATCGGCCAATACTCCTGGAAGGGCCTGCTCGATCTGGACGCCTGCACGAACTGCGGGCGCTGCGAGGAGGTGTGTCCCGCCCATGCGAGCGGGGTGGCGCTGAGCCCGCGCAAGCTCATCCGCAATCTGAAGGATCACCTGACCGAAAACGGGCCCGCCATCCTCAAAGCGCGGGCCGCCGGCAAGGACGGTGCGGATACGCCGACTGAGGCCGCTCCCCTGTTCGGCAAGGGCGCGGACGGGGAGCCCCGGCCAGCCGTTCTCGAGGAGGAGTTGTGGGGTTGCCGGACCTGCGGCGCCTGCCAGCGGGAGTGCCCCGTGTTCATCGAGCATATCCCCAAGATGGTGGACATGCGGCGCTATCTCGTGATGATGGATTCGAAAATGGGCGACGATGCGCGTCAGTTTCTCAAGAACATGGACGAGCGGATGCACCCCTGGACCGGCGCTCAGCACAACCGGGAAGAATGGTACGAAGACCTCGACGTGAAAGTTCTCGGCAAGGGGGAGACGGCGGAGTATCTTTATTGGATCGGCTGCACCGGATCGATGATCGATCGCAACATCGCGGTCAGCCGCGCCATGGTGAAAGTCCTCAAGGCCGCAGGGGTGGACTTCGGCATCCTCGGCCCCGAGGAAGTATGCACGGGCGACCCGGCCCGCCGCGCGGGCGGTGAATTCACCTTCCAGGCGTGCGCCAAGAAAAACATCGAGACCCTCGGCGGTTACGGCGTCAAGAAAATCATCACGACCTGCCCGCACTGCTTCAACACCTACAAGAACGAATACCCCGACTTCGGCGGACATTACGAAGTCGTCCATCACTCCCAACTGATACACGAACTGATCAAAAGCGGCCGCCTCAAGCTCAAGAAATCCCTCGAATCCATTACCTACCACGATCCCTGCTACCTCGCCCGGCACAACGGCGTCGTCGATGAGCCCCGCGAGATACTTCAACGGATTTCGGGTCCGGGGGAGTTCAGGGAACTTTCAAGGAACCGGGATCGGGCGCTTTGCTGCGGCTCGGGGGGCGGATACGCCTGGATGGACGACGACCCGAAAAAACGGATCAACCACATCCGCCTCGAGGACGTAAAGGCCTCCGGGGCCAAGACCGCGGCTGTCTCGTGCCCGTTCTGCATGCAGATGTTCGACGACGCGCTCAAAACACTCGACCCCGACAAAACAATCCGGGCCGCCGACATCGCCGAACTCGTGGCCGAGGCGCTGGAAGAGTAGGCCTCGCCCTTGCCGGGGCAATGCGGCTCGGGGCATGATGAGAGGAGTCCAGCACATCAAAAAATAATCACGGAGGTTGACCCTTATGTCGCCACTTCAGGTTTTCGGCCCAGACGAAATTATCGCCCGCCTCCGGGGGCTGCGCGAGAAGCAGCCGGTCCAGTACTCGGCGTTTTACTCCAGCCACATCGGCGGGATCGTCACCGATCCTGCATTGATGGTGATTCCCTTCGACGACCATATGGTTCACCGCGGACACGGCATCTTCGACACCGCGGCGATCGTAGAAGGAAAAATCTACGACCTTGAGGCCCATCTCGACCGATTTCACCGCTCGGCGGCGACCTCGAAGCTGACCCCTCCCTGCGGCCGCGAGGAGATGCGCGATATCATCATTCAGCCCACCGCGCTCTCGGGCCAGCGGAAAGGATCGATCCGCTACTGGATGTCCTCTGGGGCCGGGAGCCTGGGCCTCGTTCCTGTGGGAGGCGCCGAAACCGGATTCTTCGTGATGATTTTTCCGGGCCTCGCCTACGACGACCGCTACTACTCCGAGGGGATGCGGGTGATGACCACGACCTACCCGATCAAGCCCCCGCTCTACGCAAAAACGAAAAGCACCAACTATTTGCCAAATGTCTTGATGCAACTCGAAGCCAAGGAAAAAGGGCTCGACAACGGGGTATTCATCGACGCGGATGGCAACGTCGGGGAGGGCTCGAACATGAACATGGCCTTCGTGACCCGGGATGGAATTCTGAAGCACCCCCGGTTCGACAATATTCTCTCGGGCTGCACCGTGGTGCGTCTCCTGGACTTGGCTCCCGCGCTCGTGAGCCGGGGCGTCATCAAGGATATCGTCGTGGGCGATATTCCGGCCGAGGAGGCGAAGGACGCGGCGGAGATGATGCTGATCGGCAGCTCGATTTACGTCGCGCCGGTGGTGGAATGGGACGGAAAAATGATAGGGGACGGCAAACCGGGCCCCGTTTCGAAGGCGATGCTCCAACTGCTTGAGGAGGACATGAGGTCAGGGGAAGGAAGGTTGATCGATGTACCGTATTAATTTTTTACCTCGGGCCGGGGCGCCGGCCGCACGGGCGCGATTATTTTTCTAACTTATTGATTCCTTTCATCCCATATTGTTTTTTAATACACGAAGAGAGTTAAAGTTTATCATTAGGAAATATCCTCTAAGTTTCGGATGAACATCATAATCACTCAATGCCGCTAGCCGAACATACGGTTATCATGTATTATTCAAATTATCATTTAATCGTTTTGAGTTTAGTTGATTTGACCGCCCGGAAATTTAACTCCCGTCATACAAGGGACTTTCTTCCACCCTCGCGAATACCGCGATGGGAATGGAGATTCCGGGGCGGGACATCGAAACCATTCATGCCGGTTCGTGCAGCCCCAATACCGCCGCCGGACGGGCCAGGGAAAACATGAGCAGACCATCATTTGCCAGCGATAATGCCCCATACGCTAATCTCATTCCGATAAGCGGAATGTACCCCAATCAACCGGGCCGGTTTCGGAGGGACGGCGATTCCGCCTCCCGCACCCATTTTCCGGCCAATCCTTTCCGGGTGTTCACGGCGCGCCAGCTGGGTAAAATTCCGCAGCTAGAACTCCTCTCCAGGGACCAGCAGTTTTCGATGAAGGTGGTTTCGAGCGTACTCCCCTTCAGGGTGAATCAATATGTCATCGACAATCTTATCGACTGGGCGGATGTACCGGACGACCCCATTTTTCAACTCACCTTCCCTCAGCCCGGCATGTTGTCTCCCGAACACTTCGGCCGGATGGCGGACCGGATCAAAAGCGGCGCCTCCAAAGGGGAAATCGATGCGGAGGCAACCCAGATCAGGGCCCAGTTGAATCCTCATCCGGCGGGTCAGCAGGAACTCAATGTTCCCATGCTCGGCGACGAGGTTATGGAGGGAATGCAACACAAATACCGCGAAACCGTTCTTTTCTTCCCGAGCCAGGGACAGACCTGCCATTCTTACTGCACCTTTTGTTTCCGGTGGGCGCAGTTCGTAGGCGATAAGGGCCTAAAATTCGCTTCGCACGAAGCCGAATCGCTCCACGCATATCTCGCGGCCCATCCGGACGTGACCGATCTTCTTCTGACCGGCGGCGACCCGATGGTCATGAAAACCCGGAACCTGGAGGACTATCTGTCCCCTTTGGCCAACGACCCCTCCCTCGAGCACATTCAAACCGTTCGAATCGGGACAAAATCCATGACCTTCTGGCCCCACCGGTTTGTCACGGACGACGATGCCGACGATATGCTCCGCCTCCTGGAGCGGCTCGTGAAAGCCGGAAAGCATGTGGCCCTGATGGCCCACTATAATCATTGGCGCGAGATGGAGACCGACATCGCCCGCGAGGCCATCCGGAGGGTTCGGGGAACCGGCGCGATTATCCGCAGCCAGGGGCCCGCCCTCGCGCACATCAACGACAGCGCCGACACCTGGGCACGAACATGGCAAACCCAGGTAAAGCTTGGAATTGTCCCTTACTACATGTTCGTTGAGCGAGACACCGGCGCGCGCCGCTACTTTGAAATTCCGCTGGTGAAAGCATTTGAAATCTACAGCGGAGCGCTAAGAGCGGTTTCGGGGCTCGGACGCACGGTCCGAGGCCCCAGCATGAGCGCGGAGCCGGGTAAAGTGGAGATTCAGGGAATCTCCGAGATCCGGGGCGAGAAAGTTTTCGTTTTAAGGTTCATTCAGGGCCGGAATCCCGACTGGGCGCAACGTCCGTTTTTCGCGAAATTCGACGAGAAGGCCATCTGGCTCAATCACCTCGTACCCGCCTTCGGCAAAAAAGAGTTTTTCTACGAAGCCGAGTTCCGGGCGATGAAAGAAAACCTGACCGAGGCGGTATCCAGATAGCCCACCGCCTGATTATCCCTCCAGAGCACTTTTCCAGACCACTTTTCAAAAATCCGCCGGCAAGTCTGTCCCGGGCCGCTTTCCGCGCGCGATGAATTTCTCAGCCTCATCCCCGCCGGGAGGCGCCCCCAAAAACCGTTGATACGGACGAGAAGCATCATGCCGCCGGCCGGGGCGGCTCACTTCTTGGGCGGGTTATGGATGGCAGTGCCATGCACATCATGCGCCGCCTCCATGATGGCTTCCGACAGCGTCGGGTGTGAATGAATGGTTCCGCCAAGATCGGTCGCCGAAATATTATTCCGTATCGCCACCGCCGCCTCATGAACCAAATCGGCTGCGTGAAGGCCGACCACATGAACCCCGAGGATTGAATCGTCCTCCGCATCGGCGATCACCTTCACTTCCCCCGATATTTCGCGCTCGGCATGGGCCTTCCCCAGTCCCCGCATCTGAAAGCGGCCGATTCGCAGGTCGTGGCCTTCGTCCCTGGCCTGACTCTCGGTGATGCCGACGACGCCCACCTCGGGATGGGTGAAGATTCCCGCCGGTATGCCCCGATAGTCCATGGCGGCATCGCCCCCCGTCGCGTTTTCCGCCGCGACAACACCCTCCGCCGATGCCACATGGGCGAGCATGAGCCCCCCGACGACATCCCCGGCGGCATAAACCCCCGGCACATTCGTCTCCATCTTGTCGTTCACGGGGATATCGCCCCGCTGGCCGAAGGCGACCCCGATTTTGTCGAGACCCAGGTTGTCGGTATTGAAAGTGCGGCCGATGGAAACGAGTACCAGATCCGCCGTGACGGGATCGCCGCCCTCGATTTGCGCGGCCATCTCGTTTCCGCTCGCCTCGACCTTGATAATTTTCCTGCCGGTGATGACCTTGATTTTCTGTTTCTTCAGTTCCCTCTCAATCAGTTTGGACACATCCTCATCCCCCAGGGGAAGCGCCCGATCAAGCAACTCGACCAC
>JAPYQX010000039.1:0-3545 GCA_029937135.1 Nitrospinota bacterium | reverse complement strand
CGACCACAGTGACCTCCACCCCCATTTCCCGATAGAAGCAGGCGAACTCGCATCCGATCGCGCCCGCCCCGATGATGAGGAGCCGCTCGGGCAACTCCTTGAGGTGAACCGCCTGATCGCTCGAAATGATTTTCTTCCCGTCGATGGGAAAAGCCGGTATCTGAGCGGGCCGCGCGCCCGTCGAAACGAGAATTTTATCGGCCCGGATCTCCTCCTCGCCGCCTTCCGCTCCCCGGACGCGAATGACGCCCTTTTCCAATATCGACGCCTCGCCGGCGAGCCGCTCGACGCGGTTAACCTTGAAAAGGCCTTCGATGCCCTTCACCAGGCCCGCCACGATTTCATCCTTCCGCTCGATCATTTGACCCAGATCGGCCCTGATCTCCCCGGTGATCTCGATGCCAAAATCCCGGGCCCGCTTGATGCTCCGGTAAATATCGGCCGAGCGAATCAGGCTCTTGGAGGGGATGCACCCCCAGTTCAGACAAGTGCCGCCGAGGGCATCGCGTTCGATGACAATGCATTTCGCCCCCCGCTGGGCAGCGCGAACACCGGCGACATATCCCGCCGGTCCCCCCCCAATCACCGCGAAATCGTACTTTGAATTCACCATGTTTCCTCCCGGGCCCCAGGCCCGACCAATAAAAATCAAAAAAATTTTAATCCGAAGCAAGAATACCTCATGGCGCTTTAACAGTCTGCCCTTGGCTTCTATTCCCCCGCAATCGTTGACCAATAGAGGCCGCCCTCTGTAGGATTACCTCTCGGTTGCATGTCCTCGAAAAGGAGTAAAATGTGTCAGAGCGCGTACTTATCACCGGAATCACCGGGTTCGTGGGCAGTCACCTGGTCGATTACTTGCTTACCTTGGATGACGTTGAAATTTTCGGGATGCGGCGGTGGAGAAGCCGCACCGAACACATCGATCACCTAACCGACAGCGTGAATATCGTCGAGTGCGATTTGCGGGACCAGATTTCCGTCAGTCAGGTGTTGATCGATACCCGGCCCGCGAAAATTTTCCATCTCGCTGCGCAAAGTTATGTCCCCACATCCTGGTCGGCTCCGGAGGAAAGCCTACACACCAATATCATCGGAACGCTCCACCTTCTCGAGGGCGTCCGCCAGGCGGGAATCAACCCATGGATTCAGGTGGCGGGAAGCAGCGAGGAATACGGCCTGGTACACGCCGACGAGGTTCCGATCACGGAGAACAACCCGCTGAGGCCTCTTTCCCCCTATGCCGTGAGCAAGGTGGGAACCGACCTACTCGCCTACCAGTTCCACCAGAGCTACGGGCTGAAAATAGTGCGAACCCGCGCATTCAACCATACCGGCCCGCGCAGAGGCGATGTTTTCGTTTGCAGCGATTTCGCCAAGCAGATTGTCCAGGCCGAAAAAGGGAACCGCGAGCCTGTCATTCACGTCGGTAATCTCGCGGCAAAGAGGGATTTTACCGATGTGCGGGATATCGTGAAAGCATACTGGCTATCCTTGCTCCACGGCGAAGTGGGCGAGGTCTACAATATCGCCTCGGGCACCACTAGGACGATTCGCGAGGTGCTGGACATGCTAATCGCCCTCTCCAACATCGAGATCGCCATCGAGGAGGACCCGGCGAGAATGCGTCCCTCGGACGTGGAAATTCTTCTGGGCGATTCATCGAAGTTTCGGGAAGCCACGGGCTGGAAACCCGAGATTCCCTTCGAGAAAACCTTGAGGGATATATTGGACTACTGGCGGGAGCGTTTGTGAAAGCCCTGATCACGGGCATTGCCGGATTCGCCGGCAGTCATTTGGCCGAGCACCTCATTGAGCTTGGTTACGATGTTTCGGGTATCGTTCTCCCGAATGATTCGCTGGATAACCTGAGCCGCATATCGGACCGGGTCACCCTCCACCAGGGAAATCTTCTCGATAAAGAGGAAACCCGGGCCATCGTCTCGAAGGCCCGGCCCGATCACGTATTCCATCTGGCGGCGCAAAGCTCTGTCCCCGCCTCTTGGAAGGACCCCGCCCGAACTTTCGAAACCAATATCAACACGGGCATCCATCTTCTTGAAGCCTGTATAGCCGTGAAAAACGAAATGCGGGTCCTGCTTGTCAGCTCGGCGGACATCTACGGAGGGAGCAACCTCTCCGGCCAAATCACGGAAGAGTCGCCGTATGCCCCCAACAACCCCTATGCGGTGAGCAAACTGGCCCTGGACCTTGCCTCCGCAAAAATCGCGGAGGCAAACGGGCTCCACCTCGTACGGGTGCGGCCGATGAACCATACCGGACCGCGCCAAGCAACTGGATTTGTCATTCCGGATTTGTCCAAGCAAATCGCCGAAATCGAAGCGAAAAAAAAAGACCCGGTTTTAAGAACCGGCAACCTGGAGCCCCGGCGCGATTTTTCGGATGTCAGGGATATTGTCCGCGCCTATGCGATGGCGGTCGAGCGTGGGCACCCTGGAGAGGCATATCTCGTCTGCTCCGGCCGAACGAATACAATCCGCGAAGCCATGGATGTACTTCTTTCCTACGCGAAAATTCCGATCACGGTCGAAGTGGATTTTCAAAAAAACCGCCCGAGCGAATCCAATGTCAGGTCCGCATCTCACAGCAAATTAACTCAAACGACTGGCTGGCAACCTGAAATTCCACTTGAGCGGACCCTGAGAGAGACCCTCGATTACTGGCGGGAAAAGATCGGCTCCTGATCTTCCGGCCGTAATCAATTCCGTAGACCACACGAACCCCGAATTTTTCTGAAAATATTATTTAATTATTTTCATTATGGAAAAACTATTCTCTCCTCTCCCCTTATTTTGAAGCTTTCCCCCTTTTTTCACCCCCAATATCTGGGGAAAAAATGTGAACAACCCCACACTTTGTTGTGGATTTCCAAAAAAATTCTTGACAACCCCATATCTGGTGCCTTATGTTTATCCCATTATACTATATGTACTTACAGAGCTCCTTGGGTTCAGGGTTTTTGTAGGTAGTTTCTTGGTTTCGCCGGATATGCCTGAAATTGAGGCTGTTATCAGTTTTGCCGATCTTCATTTTCGGCTTTGGCGATTGAAAAGGAAAGGAAAGACGAATACAGTACGAACAATGACGAAATTTTGAATTTTGCCCGAAATTCAGCCCGAAATTTAAAGGAACATTTTATTAATGAAATTTGATCGTCTATTCACCCGCTCCGGGGCAGGCCCTTACGAGAATATCAACTTCGTTTCCCGGACCTCCCGAATCACCAACCCGGACGGCACCGTTGTTTTTGAAGCAAAAGACATCCTAGTTCCCGAGAACTGGACCCAGGTCGCCGTCGATATCATCGCCCAGAAATACTTTCGGAAGGCGGGGGTTCCCCTCAAACTGAAAAAAATCGCCGAAACCGGCGTGCCTGAGTGGCTCCAGCGCTCCGAGGCCGACGAGGAGGCCCTCTCCTCGCTCCCCGAGGACGAACGGTACGGCATAGAGCGGGACGCCCGCCACATATTTCACCGGATGGCGGGGTGCTGGGCCTATTGGGGATGGAAACATGGCTATTTCAG
>JAPYQX010000038.1 GCA_029937135.1 Nitrospinota bacterium | reverse complement strand
GGTCACACCGAAAGAGTATCGAAAATACTCCCATTCAGCATGGACCGGTTTGGAGAGGCTAGGTCACCTGGGTAGTCCTGAGTGACACTGAGTGACCTCCTCTATAGTCACTATTTAGGCACTGGATTTTTCCGCTCCTACCATCCCCAAATCCTCTCATTCAGCTTGGACCGGTATGGGGGGGGGGGAGAGCAGCCCCGTTGAAATGGTGAACCAAAGCATGATCATGAATTCGCCATGCACAGGATAGGCTCCCCTTCTCCGGTGTCGGTGTTAAGAGGGGAAGCTCACCCGCCTTGATTCTGGGCACTTGTCGAATCCTCTCGGCTATTCCGATTTGTTAAATTCAGCGACTTCCACCCGGCGGCCCTCCGCCGCTGAGCGAATCCCCGCCAGGATGACGACGAGGGACTCGACGGCCCGGTCCGCGTCTACCTCGGGCTTCCCTCCGGCCTTGATACTGCCAGCGAACTCCTCAATCTCCTCGCGGATAGTGTCGTTTTTTTTCACGTGGATTTTCTCGGGCCGCTCGGCTCCTCGGGATAGGCAGCGGAGGCCTTCGAAGAGATCGAAGTAAACCGTCGCCTCCTTGCCGTAAATATTCATCAGGTAATATTCGGACGCGGAGGCGTAGCTAGCCGAGAGGATGGACTGCGCTCCGCCGTCGTGTTCCATCAACATATTGGCCACGTCGGGGTTGTCCCCTGGCAGGACGAGTTGGGCCGAACGGGCGGAAACCGCAACGACGGGTCCCATCAGAAATTCGAGGACATCAACATAGTGAATGCCGATTTGGAGCATCACCCCGCCGGGCATCCCTGCCGCCTGGTAGCGCCATGAGCTTGGGTTGAAGGTTCCTTCCCGGTCCCGGCTGATGTTGGCTTCGGCCTGAATGAGTTTTCCGAATTTTCCGTCGTCGATCTGTTTGTGGATCCACCGGAAATGGCTTTCGCGGCGGCGCTGGGACCCTATCGAAATGAGGACGTCGGCTTCTTTGCAGACCCGCGAAATCTCTCTGGCGTCAGATAAGGTATTGGCGATCGGCTTCTCGAGAAAGGTGGTTTTCCCGCCTCGGCGGCGGCGCGTGTCGTTTCGAGATGAACGTCGTTGGGCGTCGTATTGATGATTCCCTCGACGGCAGGGTCGTTTAAAATCTGCTCGTAGCTATCGGCCGCGACGCAACCGTATTTTTTCGCAAAGGTTTCACGTTTTTCCTCCGAGCGGGTGAAGCAGCTGACGATTTTGATTTGATCCGATTGGCCGGCGGCGTCGGCGAGAACGTCCGACCACCATCCTATTCCGAGCGATGCGAGACGGATCGGCTCCGGACTCATTGAAATTTCTCCTGGTTCTTGTGCGGTGAAACGGCGGCTCCGCCAACAAACCGGAATTATGGGCCTCGTATGAATTTGCCCACCCTTTCATTTAGAGATGAAACCGAAATTGGGGCAAATTCCCTACGCCATACTCATCAACCGCGGAACTTTGATACTTCAACCGCCTGGCCCGTATCCGCGCTCTCGATGACGGCCTCCAGAACAGCCACAACCTCAATGCCCTCCGGGCCGCCTGTCTCGGGGGTGCCCCCATCGCGGATGCATCTGGCGAATTCCGTCATCTGCTCGGCCATACAATCACCTGTTTCGCAGGAAAGTTCCTCGCGCGCCTGTTGGTCCACCTTCTGAAAATAGAGTTTCGAGCCTTCCTCCTCGGTCCAGGCGTTGGCATCGGTGCCGAAGACGGCGTTCGTGCAAATCTTCGGTATTACGAAGGTCGAATTGATATAACCGAGCGGGCCGCTCTCAAATTCGAGAATGATGGTCGTCACATCGTTGAGGTTTCCCTTTCCAAGGAGCTTTTTGCTGAAAGCACTGAGCCGCTTCACGGGACCTACCAGGTAGTGAAGGTTATCTATCATATGGACACCTAAACCCGTCATGGCGCCCGCCGGGCATTCAGCAGTATCGTTCCGCCAGCCCTGGCGTGGTTTCTGCCCCCCGGCCAGAGAGAGGTTTCCCTCTACCTGATGGATCATCCCCAACTCACCCTTGTCGATCATCTCGCGTAGGCGGCGGTTGCCCCCCTGCTTGCGGCGGTTATGACCTATCTGGAGAATAACGCCCGCCTTCTGGGTTGCTTCGTAGGCCTTCCGCCCGTCGGCGGCGGTCAGCGTGAGGGGCTTTTCGACAAACACGTGCTTTCCGGCGGAAGCCGCCTGGCAAATGATATCCGTATGGGTGGAGTGCGGGGTGGCGAGCAGGATCCCCTCAACCTCGGAATCGCTCAGCAATTCGTCCAGACTCCCCGCCTGGCGGCAGCCGACCTTCTCCGCGAACGCCTTGCGCCCTTCCTCGCTCCGGGCAAAACAGCTGACCACCTCGGCCGCACCACTGCGGTCCACCGAATCCACCAGCATACTCCCCCACCCACCAAGACCTACCGACGCTAGACGCACCTTATCTTCAGCCACGACTTCTCCTTTTCAATATAAAAAAAGTATTCAAAAACGATTGCGCCTCTACCGGATTCCACCCCCGGCAGGCCCTGAATAACCGAAAAAGCGCGGGGGGCTTTAAAAAAAGCCCCCCGCGCCGTGAATCCGTATTGCGGTCCGCCCCTCTACTTCATTACGAAGCTCCAGGGGAGCGTCATCTCGTCGTAGCGCATCTTGTAGTCCAAGACCTTCGTGTTGACGCCATAAACGTCATGGCTCTTGGCGATGGGCTTGTGGGTGGCGTTGTTGTGCATGTACCAGTTGGCCTCTTCAAGACGCTTCTGCTGAAGATCGGTGTCGGCTGTTCTCAATGCCTTGTCGATCATCGTTTCATATTCCTTGAAGCAATGGGGGCTCCATTTCCCGCCGCAGGACATGACGCCGCGGAAGCTGTATGCCGCCCTGGTTGCCGTAGCTGGAGATGAACATCATGTTGCCTTTTAAACTTTTCTTCACATATTTTTTGAACTTCCCTCTCCAGACCCTTTTCGAGGATGCCTGGCATTCGGCGTCAATATTAATTTTCTTCACCATATTGACGATTGCCTCACACATCTGGACATCCGCCGGGATCGTGTTCCGGGGAGAGATCATCACCAGTTTGAAACCCTTACCGTAGCCCGATTCTTTCAAGAGCTGTTTCGCCTTGGCTACGTTATAGGGGTACCAAGATTTCATCTTGGGATTGTAGCCGGCCGCCATCCCCTGATGGATTAGCTGGAACCAGGGGTCGGCGCGGCCCTGCAAGAGGGTCTTGATGATTAACGGTGTGTTGATGGCGTGGCTTATCGCCTGACGGACCTTGACGTTCGCCATCGGGCCGCCATGCATGGTCAGGTAACCAACATAATAGATACGGATGCTGGGCGTGGTGAGAACCTTATAGCCCGCCTTGGAGTTGATCTGATCGATGAACTGGGGCGCCACTCTCATGGCGAAGTCTACTTCGCCGGTCGTGAGGGCCTTCACGCGGGTGGTGGGCTCCCGGATGATGCGGATAATGAGGGTCTTCGGCCGGTTGGGATATTTACTGTTTCCCCACCACCTGGGATTCGCTTCCATCACGAACCGCTGGCCCTTTTTCCATTCCTTGAGGACGTAGGCGCCCGAGCCAAAGCTCTTGCGCGCGTAATCGGAGTATTTCTTGCCCTTCATGGCCTTTTGGTTCATGACATGGCCCCAGGTGCGCATCAGGGCCGGCAGATCGTTCATCGGGCCTTTCGTGTGGATGATGAAGGTCCGGTTGTTGATGATCTCCACCCCTTTGATGTCCTTGTAGTAGGACTTCACCGAACTCTTCAGGTCTTTGTCCTTCCATACGCGTTCGATGGAGAACTTGACATCCGCGGAGGTGACCGGATTTCCGTCGGCGAACACAGCGCCCTTGCGCAGGGTAAACTTAAACGCCGAGGCGTTGACTCGCGAAAAGCTCTCGGCCAGCCAGCCGTAGAGCTTTCCCGTTTTAAGGTCGGCCTGAACGAGGGTGTCGTAGGTCCAGGGCCACAACATGGTGCCCATGAATCCGGGAGTTTTTCCCGGGTCCCAGGTTTTCGGCTGGCCATGGACGGCAAGTCTGAGGGTTCCCTTGAAGGCTTCGGCGCGCGGAGCGGCCAAGCCGGCGAGGGCCAGAATGAGAAAAGCAACCATTAACTTTCGCATAGCAACTTCCTCCATTGAAAGACGGCTAATTCACCACGAACGAGAGGTGTCGCGTTGTTTCCTGAAACGATGGAGCAAAAACATGCCCAATCCCCAAACATTTGGGCTTTCAAGTTGAAAGGTATGATTATTAATACATCTTGGTAATTTCTAGCGGGAAAGTCAAGGGAAGATTACGGAACTAAATTCGCATATAGTTAATTAAGTAAAGGCAAGTCGCTCTGAGTGGCCAATCCAAGCCGGGATTCATTCGGGCGACCGAATTTGAACCCAATTGCTGTTATATGCTTGGACAATAGTCAATTATCGCCTGATTCCCCATGAACAATTCCAAGCGCCATAAGACAAAGGTGGTGGAGAGCTGCAACGGTAGTGGCGATGCCAAGAATCGGGTTGAAGAGCATTCTTGGACGGGGCAAGCTTTTTTTAGGCAAATAACTTAACATAGTGACTCTTTTAATTATTTTTGTGGATGGGATATGCCGATTTCCTGAAAGAAAATGAACAGTTTAACCATTGGAAGCCCGCTACAAGATCGGTATGTTCCCTTCTACTATCAAATCGTGGAATTGTTCCGCCGGAAGATCGAGCAGGGAGAGCTGACTCCGGGCGAAAAACTTCCCACCGAAATGGAGTTGTCGAAATCCTTTGGAGTAAGCCGGGTGACGCTCCGCCAGGCGCTTTCCATTCTCAAAGCGGACGGACTCCTGGACCGCAAACAGGGGAACGGAACCTTCGTGGCGAAATCCCTCGCCGGTCCCGAAATGATCAAACTGACCGGAATCACCGAACAGAATCTCACCGGCGAGCAGGTGCACCAGATGATATCTTTTGAAGATGTCCCTCCGCCTCCCCGACTGGAGGAATTCTTCCGTATATCCAGACAGAGCCGCCTCACTCGGATTCGGCGCCTCCGGACGGTGGACGACATTCCCTTTTGCTACACCATCAATTTTCTGCTGCCAGAATTGGCCAATAAGTTGAAACGCAGGGACATGGAGCTTCACAACATGTTAGATATCATCCAACAACACCTTCAACTTCCAGTCGGAAAAATACTCCAGAATTTCGAGGCCAGAACGGCGGACAGCGAAATCGCCGGCCAATTGTCAATTGGAATTCTTGATCCGGTATTTTACGTCGAAAGCTTCGCACACGGACCCAAGGGAGACCCCATTCTATATTCTCAGATGTACCACAGGGGAAATCGGCACAAATACAGTATCGAACTGTTTGGCAACGGGAAATTCATCAATTCGGCCAATTCCTTGGAGCCGATTTCCCGCCTGCCCGGAAGTTTTCAAAAAAGAAGTCATTTCTGGATAAAGCCAATATGCTTTGCCTCGCCGCCGGGGAAGGGCTCTCCATATCCACCTTGACCGCAGCGGAATGGATGGGCATGATTTTTTTATCTGTTATTACTAGCAGGTCATTTTCGAACTGGTGCGAGGCCCTGAGGATTTTGGGGCCGCTACGTTTATTTGGTTTTTCGAGGGCAATTGTATGCGCGCCTTTATCATCCGTGGTTTGATGCAATCTCTGATCGTCCTGTGGGTGGTCCTTCTCATCGTCTTCCTGATGCTCCACATGACGGGGGACCCGGCCGATGTCCTCATGCCCGAGGAGGCGACCATGGAAGAGGTCGCCGAGTTCAATAAAGAGATGGGTTTCGATAAGCCGATCTACGTCCAATACTTCAACTTCCTGTTCGGCCACGAAAAGAACCTGGGTGTATTGAGGGGCGATTTCGGAGATTCGTACTATCACAATGTCCCCGCAATGGGCCTTGTCACAGAGCGCATACCCGCCACGGTGATCCTTGCCGTCGTCGCCCTTCTCGTGGGGCTCGTGATCGCTATCCCCGCGGGGATACTCTCGGCCGTTTTCCGAAAAACTTGGATCGACCACTTCAGTTCGGTCCTGTCGATGGCGGGCCAATCCATCCCCAACTTCTGGCTGGGCCTGATGCTCATCATCCTGTTCTCGGAGATTCTCGGGTGGCTGCCGACATCGGGCTACCGGGAGGCGAAGAGCATCGTCCTGCCGGCGCTTGCCGCCGGCCTCTACGCCACGGCCCGCATCATGCGGATGATGCGCTCGACGCTGCTTGAGGTGATGGCCCAGGACTTTGTGAATACGGCGCGCTCGAAGGGAGTCTCCGAGGCCCTGGTCATCGGCCGACACGCCCTGAAGAACGCAGCGATCCCCGTCGTTACGATCATCGGCCTCGAGCTTGGCGGCTTGCTCAGCGGGACAGTGGTCATCGAGGTCGTCTTCGCCTGGCCGGGGGTGGGCTGGTTGGTGGTGGAATCCATCAATGCCAACGACTACCCGGTGGTTCAGGCGGCGGTGGCGCTGCTTTCGTTCATGTTCGTGGGTGTCAACCTCGCGGTGGACATCCTCTATGCGTGGCTCGATCCGCGCATTTCATACAGCTAGCGCAGGCGAAGGAAACAATATGGCGACTGACAACACAATAAACGCCGGGGCCTCCTCCAAGATCGATCAGGAAATGGACGATCGCGGCCCCTCGGAATTGCAGCTCGCGTGGCGTGAGCTCTTGAAGCGGCCGCCGGCGCTCTTCGGCGTTTTTGTTATCATCACGGCAATCCTGTGGGCCCTCGTGCCCGGTCTTTTCTCGCCTCACGATCCCCTGCTTCAGGACCTTGAGCGCTACCTCAAGCCACCGGGTTTCGTTGACGCGGCGGGCAACACCTATTGGCTCGGCACGGACCAACTCGGGCGCGACATCGTAAGCCGGATCATCTGGGGCTCGCGCGTCTCGCTCTCCGTCGGCTTCGCCGCCGTTTTTGTGAGCGGTTCCATCGGGATAGGATTGGGGCTCATCGCGGGCTATTTCGGCGGCAAGGTGGATGCCGTCATCAGCCGGATTGTGGACGCCGTGCTCGCGATACCTTTCGTCCTTCTCGCGATATCCATCATCGCGATCCTGGGGGCGAGCCTCCAGAATATCGTCCTCGCCATCGCGCTCAGAACCTGGACCGTCTACACGCGGGTGGTGCGGGGGGAGGTGTTCGCTTTGAAGGAATCCGACATGGTCACGGCGGCGAGGGCCTCCGGCTGCGGTACCCTTCGGATCATGCTCATTTACCTCCTTCCCAATGCATTTTCCTCATGCATCGTGGTGGCCACCATTTATCTGGGCCGCATGATCATCATCGAATCCTCATTTTCCTTCCTGGGCATGGGCGTGCCCCCTCCGACCCCGACCTGGGGCGGGATGCTCGCCGAAGGGCGCGGATTCCTCGACACCGCCTGGTGGCTCACCCTCTTTCCCGGCGTTGCGCTGACGGTCACGGTTCTGGGCGTCAATCTACTGGGGGACTGGCTCCGGGATGTGCTCGATCCCCGGATGAAGCGCCTGGATGACTAGCGTGCCCAACAGGCATGACTTAACTGCCTCTGATAGTTGTTCATTTTTTCGGCACCTTAAAATACTTAGAGGGCAATCATGACAAAGATTTTTGTGCCACAACCGATCCCGGAAGTCGCCGCCGCCAAACTCGAAAAACTTGGCGAAGTTACGACATATCCACATGTTGATCGCATGATCCCGGAAGCGGAATTACTAGAAGCCGTGCGCGATAAACACATACTTTTTGGCATAGGGGAAATTCCTTTTAACGAACGCGTATTCGACGCGGCAAAAGAACTGAAATTTGTCTCTGTCATGCACGGGTCCGCGAAATTCATCGATTTCGCGGCGGCGACGCGCCGCAACATTCCCGTCTCGGGGCAAAAAAGCATGACGCAAAAAACAACCGCGGAATTCACATTTGCCCTTTTGATGGCAACGGCATGGCGATTGCCGGAGGCGGATACATTCCTCCGCGAGGATCGCTGGCGGCAGAATCAGTCGATGGCATTCATGGGCACCCGCCTCTACGGCAAGACGCTCGGGATCGTCGGGATGGGCCGGATTGGTCAAATGGTCGCCCGCAAAGCCGTGGCCTGCGATATGCGAATCAAATATAACAAGCGCACCCCGCTCAGCCCGGCGGAGGAAATGGTTCTTGGAGCCGCCGAATTCCGGCCCCTCCCCGATTTGTTCACTGAATCGGATTTTATCGCATTAACCCCGGCGCTCACCAAAGACACCGTGGGTCTCGTCGATGAACGGCTCATCTCTCTCATGAAGCCGAGCGCCATTCTGATTAACACTTCGCGCGGACCCATTTTGGACGAGGCGGCTCTGGAGAAGGCGCTAAGAGAAAAGCGAATTCGGGGCGCCGGGCTGGACGTCTATCAGACCGAGGTTCCCGAGCCGAATCCGGGGCCGATAGCGGGGCTCAAGAGCCTTTCGAATGTCGTCTTGACCCCGCATATGGGCAGCGCGGGCCGCGAGACGCGCGAGGAAATGGCCTTGCGCACGGTGCTGAATATCGAGCGTTTTCTCGCCGGCGAGCGCCCGTATGACGTCTTTAACCCTGAAATTTACGGCGAGGCAGTTATCACGGACGAGGTCATAGGATAAAAAAAGATACTGCGGGTACTTTGAGAGACCGATGGGAAAGACTTGCTTTGACTTCTCGGGCCAGGTGGCCGTGGTCACTGGTGGCGCCCAAGCAATTTGCCGGGGGATAGCACTTGCGTTCGGGAAAGCGCGTGCCAGGGTCTTCATCTTGGATATCGATGAGATAGGCGGAGAGTCGGCCGCCGAGACCATCCGGCAAGGAGGCGGCAACGCCATGTTCGTCCAGTGCGACGCGGAGGGAGCACGTTCAGTTCAGGGGGCCTTCTCCCGCGTCCGCGATCAGGCAGGGCGTATCGACATCTTAGTGAACGGGGTGGGCGGGTTCCGGGGATTCCGATCCTTGTCCGAGTATTCCGAGGATGAATGGGACCGCACCATCGACCTCAATCTCAAGAGCGTTTTTCTCTGCTCGAAAGCTGCGATACCTCTTCTGACGCGTGGAAAAGGCGGGCGCATCATCAACATCGGTTCCATCGCTGGGCAGACCGTGATGAAACACGCTGATCCGGGCCCCTATTCAGCGGCCAAGGCGGGCGTTCATGCCCTCACCCGGACCCTCGCTTTTGAGCTGGGGAGGGACGGAATCACGGTGAACACTGTCGCTCCGGCCACCACCGCCACTGAGCGGGCTCTCTTGAACCGTGGCGAGGAACAGATGGCGGAGATCGCGGCTAGCGCCCCCCTCGGCCGAGTGGCTGAAATTGAAGACACGGTGGGTTTTGTTCTTTTCCTCGCCACTTCCGAGGCAGGGTACCTCACGGGCCAGACCATATCCGTCAATGGCGGCCGTCTAATGATCTAGCGGCTCTAGGAATCATCACTTCCTCGATACAATTCCAAAGGTATGTGAGATAAAGACCCCCTCCAAAAATAACTTGGTGATTGCATTTTTCCTTTTCTTTTTCACTTTATCGATAGACCTCGTTCAGGCCCAGGGGAGGTGGATCCAGGCGGCTCCCATGCCCGAGATGCGGAGTGAGGTGGCCGCCGCTGGCTTGAACGGGAATATCTACGTAGCGGGTGGCTTCGGGGTTACCCAGATTCTTTGGGAATACGACATCGGGGCGAACCGGTGGCGCAAACGAGCGCCGCTTCCGCTGCACCACGCGGGTGTCGCGTCAGCTGGCGGAAAGCTCTACGTCATTGGCGGATACTCAGGCCACGAATGGGACCCTGTGGGGAATGTGTTCGCGTACGATCCCGTGCGTGACCTCTGGCAAGAGCGCGCCATGATGCCCACGGCGCGGGGTGGCCTGGCGGTGGGCATCTAGCGAGGATGTCGCCTAAAAAGGTAAGTGCCCTTGAATTATTTGGTTGGTTACTCCCGACTAGTACCAAAAGTCGTACCACTAGATGGGGAATCCAATCAAGAATGTATGCCATTTGTGGAATGTTTGCCCATAGGTCCCGCCAAAGGCGGACATTACCAATCCACCTACAATCCCAGCCCCTAGAAGGTCCCATATGCTCATTTTAGAGCCCTCTTAAAGCTATTTAACCGACATTTCCCATATGGGTCCTTGAATAGAGGCACTTTAGCCTCAAATGGCATCTCCATGTAAGGATTTTCTTCTGGCACCCGATTCTTCGCAGAAATAGCTTCTCCCCGCGCTGATGTTGGGCGGGATTCGTTGCATTTTCCCAATCCCCCAAAAGAAAACCGTCCTCCAGGCAAAACTCGGAGGGCATCTCAAATTGTGCGGTGAGTTTTCATCTAGCCGCCTCCTCCCATTTTCCTAGAGGGCCTCCGCCATCGCGCTCTTGAACTTCTCAACCATTTCATCGGAGTCAAACACCCAGCCCAAGCAGCGGCGGATGTTCTCAAGCCCGAACTCGTGCAGGTCCGGGCCGTAAAAGCTGTCGACGCAATCGCTCACGACGGCAAGGGTGTAGCGGAGATTCGAGGCGTCGAAACAAGCGTTCATGACGCAGGTATTCGTGTTGACGCCCATGAAGACCAGGTGGTCCACATTGAGGATGCGAAGCAGGTTGTCCAGGTCTGTTCCAAAAAAGGGCGAGTGCGTCTTCTTGTTGTTGATGATGTAGTCGGTTTCTTCCAGCAATTCGGGGATAACCTCGGTCTGGACGCTGCCTTTGAGGTTGTGGTGCAGGAGATCGCTTTTTTCCCCTGGGATGATGGTTTCGTTTACATCCATGACGGCACGGTGGAAGGCGCGTGGCCTTTCATTTTCGATCAATAGCTTTGACGTGACCCCATGAATGACCGGCATCCCCGCGGCCCGGGCGGCATGAAGGACGCGCGCGGCATTGGCAATTAGGTTCGCACAGTTCTCCTTCGGCGCCGGAAGGGTGGCGACCGCAGGGTCGAGATGGCCCCGGTGCATATCGACGGTGACGATGGCCGTTCTTCGGGGATCAATTACGAATTTTCTCTCGAGTGTCTTGAAGAAATCTGCTCGGTGCGGTCCCTCGGTCTGTTTCATTTGTCTTGTCCTCCTGATGAGGCAGTCAAAACGCAGCGGACGGCATTATAAAGACCTCGGCGGTGTCCCCGGGGAACTTTCCCCGGCTCGGGGCAGGACCATCTGTCCTCCTAGCTGCACACTTTTTATGTCAAATAGAGACAACTATTGGTATCCGGAATTATGCGGCAACGCTCTCCTTTTAGCAAAATACGGCCTAATTTCCTTCCTCTGCGGTGCCTCCCGCCAAGAAGTTCATAAAGTGACCTGTCCCCGAGAGCGGCGCCACTCCCTTACTCAGTTAATAAAAACGCTCCCCGGACCGAAGCCCGAAGAGCGTCTTATTCTGGTGGGCGGGACAGGGATCGAACCTGCGACCTATGCCTTGTAAGGGCACCGCTCTCCCAACTGAGCTACCCGCCCGTTAGAGCCAATTTCAGGGAGGCGAAGATACCATTATGCCTGGCCGGAAACCATCCGCCGGGGCCAAGACGAGATTACTGGAGAAGACTCACCGGCAAGTTTGATGGCTGCGGAAACGCCTACCCTGCCTGCTCCTCATCGAGTTTGCGGGCAATAATGGGCCACGCAATCAAAGAGCCAACCAGAGCAGCGATGAGGCCGATCAAAAGCGGGCGCGCCACCTCGGCTTCCATGTTCCTCCAAACAACAAGGTGAGCAACTTCACGGCCCGAGGAGCGGACGCCGGTACGGGCAGAGGTCAAAACGCCGTGAATCTCTTCTCCTCCGTTGTGGCCGGTGGCCGGCGCCTCAGCCAGCTTATGGCCGGAATTATCGAATAGCTCAAGGCGGCTGTATTTCATCGAAATCCGGTGGCGCTCCAAATATTTTTCGATTGCGTGCCTTTGTCCGGAATCCGCCAAGAGCGCAGGAAGCGCACCGGCCGAAAGAATGCCGCCAAAATCGTTCACTTTCCATTGAGCCAAAACAAGCTCACGGGACATTCCCAACAGGACACTCAACAGAAAAACAACCCCGAAAACCCGGGTAATTTTCTGACGAAATTTCATGGAAAGGAAAGTCATATTTTCATTTTTCCATTTTTCGAAAACAGGCGGCCATCCACCAAAATCTCGCCGCCCCGGCGCAAATCGCAAACCATATCCCAATGGAGGGCGGAATTATTTTTCGACCCGCTCTCCGGATACCCTTTTCCCAGCGCAAGGTGAAGCGTACCTCCGATTTTTTCATCGAACAGGGTGTTTTTCGTGAACCGTTGGATTCCCTGGTTCAACCCGAAAGCAAACTCACCCACCCGGCTGGCCCCCTTATCCATTGCGATCATGCTTTTGAGGAATTTTTCATTCTTCTCGGCCGAGGCTTCGACGACCCGCCCCTTTTCGAATGTAAGGCGGACATCCTCAACCTCTCTTCCCGAGAGGCAGGCCGGAAAAGTATAGCGAATCGTCCCGTCGATTTTCGTTTCCTCGGGACCGGTGAATATTTCACCGTCGGGAAAGTTATGAGTTCCCGCACAATTGATCCACGGCCGGCCGGCGATACCTACACGTAGGTCGGTATCCTTACCGCCGATCTCGACCACCTTGCGCCCCTTCAGATATCGAATCACCTCTCTCTGGCGCTTATCAATATTTTTCCAACGGCGGATGCCCCCCGCCCTGTCGGCGAAGCAGGCGGCGAATACAAAATCCTCGTATTCGCGCAAAGACATTTCCGCGTCCTGGGCATAAGCCTCGGTGGGGAAAAGAGTCAGGGTCCAACGAAGTCCCTTTTTGCCACCCGTTTTTTCGTATTCGGCCGCGCGCTTCATAAAGGCTTTCATAATGGGTTGGCGGGCGATGGAGGCAGCCGCCTGCTTTTGGGGATTGACACCCGAAAGGTGGCGGGTATTCGTCTCCGACAGCACGCTGATTAAAACATCCACGCGGCCGACTTCGAATTTTGAAATAGGAGAAACGAAAGAAAGTTGATCCTTGCCCGCGTGCCGGAAGAACAATTCATCAAGGCCCGAGAGCCCTACCTGGGTATAGGGATATGCTCCCAACTTCAAACAGGTTTTATAGAGGGAACGAATCAAAGGCGCGGCCGCGACCCCTCCCCGGATGCACACCAGTTCACCGCGGCCAACTTTCGCCGAATAACGCGCTATTGTTTCTGCCATTCGCTCAATTCTCACATCATCCATACGATCAACTCCGTCCCTCCGAAACGTAAAATCAGCTAAATCATGCCATATTCACCCTAAATTTCCCATCGATCCACGAAGCTCAATAGGATATAATTAAAGGTCTATCTTTTTTTTATTACCAGGGCTTCTTCACTCATGAGCCAGCATGAATCCATTCGATGGAGGAATGCCCCATGAAACGATTACACAGGGTTCGACGTTTCAAGCCTTACCTGATGCGCTATGTGCACAACAACGACCCGAACTACGAACCGGTTCTGCGTGAACTCCTTGTTCATGAGCACGAAGTTTACGATGAAAAAACGTTATCAAAAGGAGAAATGACCCGCGGCGACCGGAAAGACAACACATGGGAAGTTGTATTCAGCGAACTCACGGATGTTTTGACGCCATTTCAAATTCAACAACTCTTCGACCGGCTTGAAGAGGATTTTTCCAAGACATGCGACAGATTTCGTGAAATGGCCGAGTCTCAAAGACTACTCGAAGACGACGAAGGCGGAGCGGGATAGATTCAGACCCGAATCAAGCCATATTTAAAATTATTCATTGCGAGGATTCTTGATGGCAACCTACGGATACGATCACCTTCATTTCAGAAGCGAAGACCCGCATGCCGCACGAAAATTCTGGGAAGAGATGTTCGGCGCCACCGTGGTACAGGAGAGGAAGCTCGGCGGCGCGCCATCGTTTAATATGGACTTGAACGGAATGACTTTTATCGTCTCGGGCAGAGCCGAGGGAGAAGACCCCGTACGCACAAGCTCCGACCCGCGTTACGGCCTCGATCATTTCGGTATCCGGGTTGACAACATGGATGATGCCGCGGCCGAACTTCGAGCAAAAAACGCGGAGTTTATTTGCGAGCCTTGGGAAATCCGGCCGGGAGTTAAAATCGCCTTCATTAAGGGGCCGGACAATATCAGTATCGAACTCGCACAGCGGGACTAACGATTGAAGCCATTTAGAGGGGAATGGAAAGCATCCCTTTATGCCGATTTATTCGTGGCTTTCCAGAACCGCTTCAACCTGTGACCTGCCCCCGATAGTGATACCACTCCTTATGTTACCCCAGAAGCCAAT
>JAPYQX010000395.1 GCA_029937135.1 Nitrospinota bacterium | reverse complement strand
CTCGTCAACAGGTTCCTCACGCGCTGCCCTCCTTTCGCGCCCGGACGGTTTCATAACTCTCCCGCGCGGAGCGGGCGCCCGCCGCGCGACGAGGGGGAATGTAGATCGAAAGGGGATAAAACCCGCTTCAGGAAATGCGGGGAATTTCGCGGAACACGAAAAAAAATGAAAATAGTCCGGGTGAAGAGCCGATTTCGGCCCGCTTGTCAGGCGCGGGACTCCTGGGAGACGATGGCTGAAGTAAAAACGGAGGCTAATTCGGGAGGTGTAACACGATGGGGTCGGTCATCGGCTGGCTGGGCGAGATTCCCTGGAACCATCTGATCGATATTTTCGTCATGTGGTTTATCAGCTACCAGGTTTACATGCGCTTTCGCGGGACGCAGGCGATGCGGCTTCTGGTCCGCGTGTTCTTCGTCTGGCTCGCCTACCTGACGGCCCAGGCAGCGGGCCTGACGCTCACCTCGTTTCTTCTCTGGGCGCTCTGGATCGCGGTGCTCATCTTTTTTCTCATCACCTTCCAGGCGGAGATTCAGCGAATTTTGATGCGCATCAACCCGATGCGCCCGCTGGGGGTGATCCTTCGCCAGGCGCGCCGAGTCCGCCTTCCCGACGAGACGCTCTCCGCCGTATCCGAAACCGCCTTTTCGCTCGCCTCGAAAAAAACCGGGGCCATCATCATCTGGGAGCGGCGCGACCCGATCGAGCCGCTGATGAGAAGCGCCGGCGAGGTGATCGACGCCGAGGTGCGCCCGGCGCTTCTTGAAACGCTTTTCTTCGCGGGCGCGCCCTACCACGACGGGGCGCTCTATATTCAGGAGGAGAGAATCTACCGGGCGGGCTGCGTTCTGCCGCTCTCGGAGAACCCCGATCTCGCCGCCCACTATGGCACGCGCCACCGCGCCGCCGCCGGGCTCACCGAGCGCTCGGACGCCCTGGCGCTGGTCGTCTCCGAGGAGCGGGGAGAGGTGTCCACCGTTGAGCGCGGCGAGATCGCGGCCGTCGGGTCTCCCGAGGCGCTTACCGCCTGGCTGACCGAGCGGCTTCACGGCGGGGAGGACGCGCCCCAAACCTCCCTCGAGCTCGCGCGGGAAACCGTCCGCCACAACTGGCGGGTCAAGCTCGCCGCGCTGGCCGGGGTGATCCTCCTCTGGGCGGTCGCCATCAAACAAAATGAGAGCCCCCGGAGCATCTTCGCCACCCTCGGGCCGGGAGTGGAACACGGCTTCACCGTACCCGTCGATTACTACAACCTGCCCGAGGGGCTCGCGCTTTCCTCCGGGCGGACGAGGCGGGTGCGCGTCCGGATAAAGGGCGAGGCGGACCTGATGAATTTCATAGACGCCGGGAGGCTCCGAATCAGGATCAACCTTCGCGGCGCCGGGGCCGGACCCGCCGAGCACACCATCTCCACCCGCGACATCGACCTCCCCTCGCGGATTCGCCTCGTGGGCGCCGAGCCCCCGGAGGTCCGCCTGCGTCTTGAGAAAATGGCGAAGCCTGACGGCGCGAAGCCCTGAAAAATCCTCCAAAAAATGAATAAAAGATGCACTTTCCTCATTCAAATTTTCATGGTCTTCGATTTTTGGCGATATTATCGAATGATTTCTATTGAACGATCGGAGGGTGGGACCTATATTTTTATATGTGGCCGATGGGGATTGAAATAAAAGACAAACAGACAACCAGGGGTTTGGAGCGGCCCCGGCCAATGCGCTCCGATCAACAACACTCGAATCGAAAGGAGCCGATGAGAGAGCCCAACGAGAGCAGCTCCCGGGCGAGGTTCCGCGCCGCCTTTCCGGAGAGCAACGACCGAGTACCGGCGCACCGAAGCAACGGGTAAAAAGTGTCCGCCCAGTTTGGGCATGTAATCTGGAAGGAGCCGATGCACTCAGGCAAGGCATCGAAGTTCCTCGGAGAAGTAAGCGCCGATCTCCCGGGGAACAACCACCAGCGACTCAGCGCAACGCTACACCAATAATACGAGCGGCTATCCGCTCGGCACGGCCCTCCCGAAAAGGCTCCCAGGCGGAGCCGGGCGGCCGGAAGACTAAGAGAGCATAAAGGCGGGGTGTGATGCCCCGCCTTTTTTTGTGCTTTTTTTGCACGCCAAAGAAAGCTACCATCCGGTGGAGTCCGGGGGAAATTTCCATAGGGCCGGAGCGCCCTTGACTCCCGGACCACCCTGGTCTTTTGAATTCCCGGACTCCAGAACTTCAGGAGAAGCGCGCGAATGAAGCAAGGTCTCGTACTCACCCCGCCCGACCCGGCGACTCTCGGCGAATGGGCCCGCCTCGCCGAGGATCACGGCTTTGGCGCCATCTGGGTGACCGACTCGCAATCCCTCTATAGAGAAGTGTTTACTTCGCTCGGCGTCTGCCTCGGGCAAACGAGCCGGATCGTCTGCGGCCCCTGCGTGATCAACCCCCTGACGCGCCACCCGGCGGTGGCCGCTAGCGCGATCGCCACCCTCTCGGAGGCGCACGGCGGGCGCGTTGTCCTGGGCGTGGGGAGCGGAGACAGCGCGGTCCTCAACCTGGGGCTCAGACCCGCGAAGGTGGCCGAGGTGCGCGAGTACATGCTGGCCCTGCGAGGGCTTCTTGAGGAAGGAGAAGCCGAGT
>JAPYQX010000394.1 GCA_029937135.1 Nitrospinota bacterium | reverse complement strand
CCCTACCAGGGGGCGGCCACGGGGGTTGGAGGAATTCTTCGCGACATTTTCACGATGGGCGCACGGCCTATCGCAATCCTCGATAGCCTCCACGTCGGGGCCCCGGACCACGTGCGCACGCCCTTTCTCGTGAACGGCGTCGTTTCTGGGATCGCTGGCTACGGAAACTGCATGGGCGTCCCCACGGTGGGTGGGGAGACTTATTTTCACCCCTGCTACAACGGGAACATCCTGGTCAACGTGATGTGCGCGGGAATCCTGAAGGCCGATAATATTTTTCTCGGCGCGGCGGCCGGGGTGGGCAATCCGGTGATCTACGTCGGCGCCCCCACGGGCAGGGATGGCATTCACGGCGCCTCCATGGCCTCGGCGGGCTTCGATGAATCCGCCTCCGAAAAGCGGCCCACTGTCCAGGTGGGCGATCCGTTCCGGGAAAAACTCCTCCTCGAGGCCTGCCTAGAGTTGATGGACCAGGGCGCCGTCGTCGGGATTCAGGACATGGGAGCGGCGGGCCTGACGAGCTCGGCCGTGGAGATGGCCGGCCGGGCCGGGACGGGCCTCATCCTCCGGCTCGACGAGATCCCCTCCCGCGAGGAAGGGATGACACCCTACGAATTCATGCTCTCGGAGAGTCAGGAGCGAATGCTCCTCGTCGCCGAGCGGGGACACGAGGCCGAGGTCCGCGAGATTTTCGAGCGCTGGGATCTGCCGATGGCGGTCGTGGGCGAGGTGACGGACGACGGACGCCTCCGCGTGGAGACTGGCGGCCGCTCCTACGCCGATCTTCCCATCGGCCTCCTGACGGACGAGGCTCCGGTCTACGAGCGGGAGATGAAAGCCGAACGCGAGCTTCCGGCGACGGACCCAATTGAGACCCTGCGGGATGAAATCGATCTGCGGGAATCACTCCTCACCCTGATGGGCCACCCGAATCTGGGGGGGAAAACGCCGATCTGGCGGCAATATGACTATATGGTCCGCACGAACACCCTCGCGCCGCCAGGCGGCGACGCGGCCCTGCTCCGGATCAAGGGTACGAATAAGTCCCTCGCCATCACGACGGACGGCAACGCGCGCTACTGCATGCTCGACCCCCATGCCGGGGGGATGCTCGCTGTGGCCGAGGCGGCTCGGAACCTTAGCTGCACCGGTGCAACACCGCTGGCGATGACGAACTGCCTGAATTTCGGCAACCCCGAAAGCCCCGCCGTGATGGCGCAGTTCTCAGCCGCTATCGAGGGGATGTCCGAGGCCTGCCGTACGCTGGGCGTACCCGTCGTTAGCGGAAACGTGAGCTTCTATAACGAAACCCACGGGATGGACATCTACCCCACCCCGATCATCGGGATGGTGGGCCTCCTCGATGACTCGGAAAATCACGCAGGCACGGGTTTCCGGCGCGAGGGGGATGTCGTCGCGCTTCTTTATCCGGCCGGCGAGGCTCCGCTGCCCGAAGGAGGCGCCCACGAGTACGTCTGGACGATATCGGGCCGGGAGGGAGGAGAGCCCCCCGCGATATCCCTCGAGGCCGAGGCGGCCGTCCAGGGCCTTTGCCGGAGGGCAATCGCTTCGGGGCTGCTGAATTCGGCCCATGACCTGTCGGAGGGGGGGCTCGGGGTTGCCCTCGCCGAGTCAGCGCTCGCTTCTCCGGCAGGGGCGCTCGGGGCCGACATCCGGATACCCGAGGGGACGGGCCGTCTCGACGCCCTGTTTTTCGGTGAAACCGCCTCGCGAATTCTCGTCTCCGCCTCGCCCGGCTCGTTTGAACATTTGAGGGAAATGGCGGAAAGTCTCGATGTCGGCTGCCTGCAAATCGGGCGGACGGCCGAGGGCGGCCTCCGGGTCGAATCGCCCGGCGGAGACCTGGTCATGGAATTGAACATGGATCATCTGATGGCTGCCTGGAGCGGGGCCCTGGGAGAAATACTTTAATGCCGATGGCCGACGAGAACGTCCACGAATCCTGCGCCGTATTCGGAATCCACGGCCACACCGAAGCGGCGAACCTGACCTACCTGGGCCTCTACGCCCTCCAGCATCGCGGGCAGGAGAGTTCGGGAATCGTCGCCTCCGACGGCGAGCGGGTCCACAGCGAGATCGGCATGGGCCTCGTCGCCGATATTTTCAACGAAGACCGGCTCTCGAAGCTGGGCGGCCACATCGCTATCGGACATAACCGCTATTCCACCGCCGGCCAATCGGGCATATCAAACGCCCAGCCCTTCTTGATCGACCACTCGCGCGGCGTTCTCGCCCTCGGCCACAACGGCAACCTCGTCAACGCCGCCCGCCTGAGACGAGAGCTCGAGGAAAAGGGCTCCATATTCAGGAGCACAACCGACAGCGAAGTCATCCTCCACCTTATCGCCCGCTCCTCGGAGGAAAACACCGAAAACGCCATCGCCGACGCGCTCAACCACCTCGAGGGCGCGTTCACCCTCACGATGATGACGCGCGACCTCCTCATCGGTGTCCGCGACCCACACGGCTTCAGGCCGCTGGTACTCGGAAAAATGGCAAACGAAGGAGGGAAGCCCGCCTGGGTCCTGGCGAGCGAAACCTGCGCCCTTGACCTCATAGACGCCGAGTTCGAGCGGGAAATCCTGCCCGGCGAAATGATCATCGTCG
>JAPYQX010000037.1 GCA_029937135.1 Nitrospinota bacterium | reverse complement strand
AAGAGTATAAAATATACGCTCATTTAGGATGGACCGACGTGAGGGGGGCACGTCACCCTGGCATGGAAACCCCACATCCAGGACATTTCGTTTATCAATCTCTATATATTTGGCAGCTACGATGTTAAATAGCGTGTATCACAAATTTTGCCTGATGGATCGGCGGATATCCGCCGATGAGGCGAAAATTCGATTGATTCCCGCCGAAATTGGGGCTGTATGGCTGATGAGTGGTTGAGAATATCGGGCCGGGGGGGGAGGCCGGCAGGGATCGGAACTACGATCTTTGGGCCGGTGAACCAACGTTGATTTTCTGCACCAAATCCTCATCCGGATAGCAAGAAACACGGAAGGTTAGTTTGAGAGGAAAAAAATTTGTAACTTTGAACTGCACGGGTGCCCTGCGGCCATCAACCAGATCGCCAGTGGGCGATCGGTGATGAAGGCGGCGTTTCAGATCACTCATCTTTCCTCAACGGCGTTTTGAGGATTCCCCGTAGGGTCTGCCAGGCTTCGTCCTGAAACTCGTGGAGCCCGAAGGTGATAGCGCGGTAATCCTCCCGCCAGCGGTAGCTTCCGAAAATCCGGTCCCACCAGGAAAATACGCTCGCGTAGTTCGAGTCCGTCTCGGGCTGCCAGTCGGAGTGGTGAACCCGGTGCATGTTCGGTGAGACGATAATCCAGCGCAGGGCCACGTCCGCGCCCGGCGGGATGGCGATGTTGCTGTGATGAAGCATGATGACCGGAAGCAGGATACTTTCGTAGACGGCCAGCTGCCCTATCGATATTCCGAGGAGAGGAACCATGAATATCCGGGCCATGAAGGAAAGAGCGATCTCCCCCGGATGAAACCGGACGCCCGAGGTCACGTCCATGCGCGGGTCGGAGTGATGAACCCGGTGGAACCGCCAGAGGAAGGGGATGATGTGATTGATGCGGTGCCAGAGATACATCCAGGCATCGAACACAAGGACGGCGGCGATGGTTTCGGCCCACGGGGGAAGCCCCAGCCTGTGAGGCCCCAGCCAGGGTAGCAGGCCGAATCCGGCGCTCCGGGCGCCAGCCGCCACATACACCACCAGCCCCGCGAACAGAGCTACCATGACGGCGGCGTTAAAGGCGCCGACGGCCAGGTTCCGCCCCGCGTGGGGGTAGCGCTTTCCACGCTCGTTGAACTCGTGAAAAAAGGGAAGCCACCCCTCCAGGGTCCACATGAGGGCCAGCGCGATCAGTGCGAACAGCCTTTTATCGACAGGAAATTCCACGGCCGCCTCCTCCAACATCTTTGTTCACCCGGCTTTATAACAGGCCGGAGGCCTATCCCCAGCAGATCGTCTCTAGGCCCGGAGCTTTTCCCGGAGCCAGTCGGCCATGAAATTAACGGGCGGGGAGGCGTAGTCCATGTGGCAATGCTGGGAGCCGCCGTCCGTGCCGCTGAAAAGCCGGAGGGTTTTGTCTTTCGAGCCCACGGCGGCGAATAGAGCGCGGGCGTGAGACAGCGGTATCTGCTGATCGTCTTTCCCGTGGACGAGCAGGAAGGGACAGCGCATCCGCTGGACCACGCCGTCCAGCCGGAATGCTTTTAACCGCTGGAGGCCCTCTTCGGGGGTTTTTGCGTTGAAACTCCAGGCCAGATGGTGGCCCGAGGCCGGCGAGCGGGTCTTTTGGGCAGCTTCAAGCCTCCGCTTCCATATGGCGTGATAATCCCACTGCGCCCCCCAGGCGACGCAGGCCTTGAATCGCTTTTCGAGGGAGGCGGTGCGGGGCGCGTAGTACCCGCCCAGGCTCGCGGCCATGATTCCGGCCCGCTTGGCGTTCAGATCGCGCCTGCCCTCAAGATAGTCGAGGATCGCCGAGCCGGCCACCTCGTAATCGTGCCGGAGATGAATCCCCCGAAAGCGGATGGACTCGCCCACGCCGGGCGCATCGGGCACCAGTACGCTCATCCCCCGGCGGGCGAGCGCCTCCCCCGCCAGCGCAAAGTAGACTTCCTTGCTCGCCTCGAACCCGGCGTAGAGGAGGACGACGGGCGGCCTCGCCTTCCGCGTATTCTCGGCATGAATCAGATATGCAGGGAGTCTTTTCTTTCCCTCGAAGGGAATCTCCACCCGCTCGGCCCGGGGCCGATCAGTAAGGGCAAGGTAACGATTGAAGCAGTCGATGCTCTTTTTATACATCGCCTTCGTTTTGGCGGATTTCGGAAAATACATCCGCTCGGCGTTTTGGTAGTAGGTATTGGCTCTGTAAAAATAACCCGCAGCCGTGAGCGGACGGCCGCGCCTACTCTCGGCCAGCGCCATCGACCGCAGGCGGTCCCCCATCCGCGCCCACTCGCGGAGCCACAGGCCGCTGTCCCCCACCTTTTTAGACAGGCGGCGGCAGACCTCGAATACCTCGGCCGTCTCCGCCGCCCCCGAAGGAACCCGTGAGAGGGTGATGGCGACATGGAACGACCAGCCGTAGTTATCGGGGAAATAGGCGAACCACGGTGTTTTTCGGATGGCGCCGGGGGACAATGGCCGGACTCCTCTCGTGATCTATTCCAAAAAAGCCCGCCGGTTAAAAAAAGCCGCCGCTAGTCCATGACCTCGGGGTTGACCAGATTGATCGGCCGCTCCCCGGCGAGGGCCTTGCGGATGTTATCGGCCGCCCGCCCCATGGCCTTCGCCGTGGTTTCCGCCGTCCTCGAGCCGTTGTGCGGGGTAATGAGCACCCGGGGAATCGATCGGAGCGGATGATCCGCGGGCAGGGGCTCCGGGTCGGTCACGTCGAGCCCGGCTCCGGCTATCCGCCCCGCCCGGACGGCCGCGAGAAGATCCTCGGTGACGATGGCCTGCCCCCGGGCGAGGTTGATGATAATCACCTCTTTTTTCATCCACCCGATTGTCTCCGCGCGGATGAGGCCGCTCGTCTCGGGTGTAAGAGGCATCGCCAGGACGATGAAATCCGCGCGCGGGCACATCTCCTCGAACGAGACGAACTCGATGGCGGCCTCGGGCACATAGGCCGGATCGGGCGTCCGCGTATTGACCAAGATTTCGAGGCCGAAGCCGTTCCCGATTTTGACGACGTTGCGGCCGATGTCGCCCAGCCCGACGACACCCATCGTCCGGCCGGTCAACTGGACGGGCGGGGTCACCTCCCAGCCCTCGGGGTCGTCTCTCATCCAGGCGTGCCGCGCCAGATAGAGCATCAGGAATAGGGCGTGCTCGGCCATGGCGCGGCCCCGCACCCTCGTCACGTTGCACACTCGGACGCCGAGCCGGGTGGCCGCCTCGACATCGATGTTGTCGATGCCCGCGCCGGGCCGGGCCACCACCTTGAGGCCGGGAGCGGCCTCCATCAACTCCGAGGGCACCGGACGAAACGCGGTGAGAATCCCCTCGGCGTCCTTCACCTCTTCCATAATATCTTCGGGTTCATAGCTCGCCGATTGGACCACATCGTATTCCGGGCCCAGCCAGCCGGGCTTTACTCCCTTCATCTGCGGATCGATTACCAAAATCTTATGCACGAGAACGGGTCCTTTCAAAAATGAGAGAAACCGGCAAAATTTCGCGGCCGGCGCGCCGGAATTCGATCACGCCTCCTCGTCGATGACCTCCTTGAGGAGGGTGAAAACCTTGATCGGCGCCATCATTCCGCAGGGCGCCAGCGTGCAGGAGATGGCCTGAACGATCTCATCGACCGTTGCGCCGAGCTTCATGGCCCGTTTGATGTGGTTTTTGATGCCGTCCGCATAACTCGGGTCGCGCATCGCAATGGCGACGATGATGAACAACTCGCGGTATTTTTCAAGAAATGGGCCATCCGAGTTCATCAGATGGTTTTTCATGTCCTCGTACTTCTCGAGCATCTCGGGCGCCGTCTCGCAGAGCAGCTCGAAGGCGGGATAGACGAACCCGCGCGCCTCGAGCATCTCATCGTAAAGCTGTTTTCCCTTAGGGCTCATCGCCATGGGGTCTTCCCTCCCGGTTATGATTCGTCCCGCTCCCTCGAGGAGCGTAGCGTGGGCGCCGTTTCCATCAGATCGACATCAGCTCGCCGCCGTCCACCGCGAAGGCCGCGCCGCTGATGAAACTCGCCCGCTCGCTCGCCAGGAACACGACCATCGCGGCGAATTCCTCGGGCTGGCCGAGCCGGCCCATCTTGATGTCCTTGACGACCTCGGCGAGGACATCCGCCTCGCTCCGCCCCTGCTCTCTCGCCATTTGCTCGATTCGCTCTTGCCAATGGGTGTCGAACCGCCCCGGAACGGCGGCGTTGACGAGAATCCCGTCGTGAACGAACTCCGTGGCCAGCGTTTTCGTAAAGCTGAGAAGAGCGGCCTTGGCCGCGTTGGCGAGGACGCGCCGCTGCCGGGGCTGCTTGGCGCTGACGGAGCCGATGTTGACGATGCGCCCCCATTGTTTTTTTTGCATGTAGGGAATCGAGAGGCGGCTGGCCTCGGACGCGCCAAAGAGGATCGTCCCGAGTATCGCGTCCCAGTCCTCCCGCCCCACATCGAGAAAATCCTTGGTGATGCTTACTCCGGCATTGTTGACGAGAATGTCCACCCCCCCGAAGCGCGCGGCCGTCTCCGAGACGACACGGGCGACATCCCCGGAAACGCTCATGTCCGCCCGGACGGCGTGGCAGTCCGCACCCTCGGCCCCGGCAATCACTTCACCCTGCGCGCGGAGGAGAGCCTCCTCGCCCCGTGCGCAAATCGTCACGTTGCACCCCTCCCGCGCAAGCTCTTTCGCCGTCGCCAGCCCGAGGCCCATGCTCGCCCCCGTCACGATGGCCGTTTTCCCCTTCAATCCGAGATCCATCCGGTCCCCTTCGAAAATAAATTTTCCAATGAAATTTGGTTGAACTTCGCAGAAATCGCGGATTTCGTCAAAACCCGGATGGGAAGCTATTTTCTTGAGCTGAGCTCCACCAGGTACTTGTAGCAATCGCCCCTGTAGAAGGTCCGGGAGAATCCGGCGGGAACGCCCATGTTGCTTCGGATAAAAGTCTCCACATACATCACCGGCGAGGCGATATCGACGGAGAGCAGGGACGCGATCTCGCTGTCGGCGGATTTCGCCTCAATGGCCTGGAGGATTTTTCGGAGTGAAATGCCCAGGCGTTTCTCGAAGATGATCACCATATTGAGCTCGTTGAGTTCCTTGATCGGAATTACCGCGGCCGTGGCCAACGGGAGGTAGTTCATGATGTATGAATAAGGGATTCCGTCCACGGACCTGATACGACGAATCAAAGAAACCGTCTCCCCCTCGTCGAACCCGAAAAATTCGGCCACCGCCCTGGGGGCTGGAATTTCATCCATCGAAAGGAGGTGGAGCGTCCCCTTAATACCCGTCGAAATGTAATCTTCGATAATGCCGCTGAGGACGGAATAATCCGGGGCCGGCGGGTCGTCCGCGACAAATGTACCGCGTCCCCGTTGGCGGACCAGCAGGCCATCCGCCTCAAGCAAGGAAAACGCCCGGCGGACGGGAACGCGGCTGATTCCGAAGAGTTTGGCCAATTCCAGTTCGTTGGGTAATTTCAACCCGGGGGGCAACTCGCCCTCTTCTATTTTTCGCCGAAGCAGGCCCACAATCTGATAATAGTAGGGAATCGTTCCACTCAGCAGCGGAGCCGGCTTGAACTTCACTTCCATAGTTCGATATTACTGGAATATTCCAGACCGGATGGAGCTTCCGCCACGACTTGAGCGGCTACCGGTCATTTATCAATGCCCCAAAAAAACAAACGAATGATTTTAAAAGAAAACGATATCATGAAATGAAAATTGATTCTCGAACAGGCTTACCTCGGCACGTCGCCGTACAATGTATACTTTTTGGTCCGATTTAATCTATACTGCGGGTATCCAGGATTACGAGCGAGCGGGAACACCCGTTCCGGTGCATAATGCTTGCCAGGTTTTTTCAGGGGAAGGTTATTTCATGGCTGTCGAATACGCCTGGTTCATCCCCAGCGCCAGGGCCGGTGACGGCCACAAGATTAATGTACCAATACCGGAGCGGCAACCCACGGTCGAATATCTCTCCGAAGTCGCCCGGGCCGCCGAGGACGCCGGATTCGTCAATCTCCTCGTGCCCACGGGCACTCACTGCCTCGACGCCTGGGTGATCGCCGCCGGTGTCGCGCAGAACTCGAACCGTATTAAATTCTGCGTCGCCTTCCGGCCCGGCCTCACGAGCCCGGTATATTCCGCGCAGATTTGCAACACCCTCGACTGGACCACAAACGGCCGGGTGACGGTCAACGTCGTCACGGGCTCATCTCCGAAGGAGCAAATGCGCTACGGCGACCACCTCAATCACGATGAGCGCTACGAGCGGGCGCTGGAGTTTCTCGACATCATCAAGGCCCTCTGGACGAGCAAGGAACCCGTCAATTTCAAGGGCAAGTTCTACGACATCCGGGACGCGGGTTTCTTTCCGGATGCCGCCACGAAACCCTTCCCCAAGGTTTACATGGGCGGAAGCTCCGAGGCCGGCCGCAATGTCGGCGCCAAGCACTCCGACATCCACATGATGTACGCCGTCGATCTCGAAACCATCGCCAAGGATGTGGTGGACATGAAACGCCGAGCCGCCGAATACGGCCGTGAGAAAGAGATCAAAATGGGTGTGAGGATGCACATCGTCTGCCGCGATACTAAAGAGGAGGCCCACCGCGCCGCCGAGGCCCTGATAGAGGGAAGCGAGTTATCCAACACCGGCACCTGGGCCGACATGAAGAACAACACCGATAGCGTGGGCCAGCAGCGCGTGAACGACCTCGCCGCGGGCGAATCGCTCTGGGTGACGGACACTCTCTGGATGGGCGTCAACCGGGTCCGCGCCGGCGCGGGAGCCTCCCTCGTCGGTACGCCGGACATGGTCGCCGACACCCTGAAGGAGTATGTCGAGGCGGGCGTCGAGGCGTTTATCCTCTCGGGCTGGCCCCATGTCGAGGAGGCCACCCGCTTCGGACGCGACATCATGCCCCTGTTGAAGGACACCAACCCCGCGGTACTTGAAGAATCGGCATCCACTCTGGCATCCTGAAACCCCTGATTACCGTCGCACCGAATGCCGCCGCACCAGCGATCCGAATACCGCACCGCACGAGAGCGCGGAGCCGGTTTTGTCTTTTGGGAGAGGAAACCACGATGGGCAGCCTGGATACGCAGCTATCCCCGGAAAACCAAAAATGGGTCGATCTGGCTGAGAAGTTGAGCCGGGAGAAGTTCGCGCCGCGCGCGAAAATGATAGACGAGGAAGCCCGCTTTCCCACCGAAAATTACGAAGATCTCGCCGAGTCCGGTCTTTTGACCCTTTCCGTTCCCAAGGAATTCGGCGGAATCGGCGCCGACTCGCTTACCTATGTCACGATCCTCTCGAAAATTTCCAAGGGGTGCGCCTCGACGGGGCTGACCTTCAACATGCACAGCGCCGTCGTCGATTTCATGCTCCAGATCGCAAGCCCCGAGCAGCAAGAGCACTACTTCCGGGCCGTCGTGGAGGACGGCGCCATCTTCTCCTCGATCACGAGCGAGCCGGGTTCCTCGTTCCGGGACCAGCTCGCCATCCGCACCTCAATCAAAAAAGACGGGGACGGCTACAGGCTCGACGGGAGGAAGCATTTCTGCTCGCTCTCCACCGGGGCGACCCACTACTTCACCTGGAGCTATCTCGACGGGGCCAGGAACATCCAGGAGGGCCTGCTCAACGTCATGGTGCCCGCGGGCCGCGAGGGCATCGAGATCATCGACGACTGGGACACGGTCGGGATGCGCGGGACGGTCTCGAACTCCATGCACTTTCACAACGTTCGGGTCGAGCCCGGCGAGGTGATCGGCGAGCCGGGCGGAATCCTGGGCAAGGACATGAGCATCTGGTCGCTCGGCTACACAGCCGTTTATATCGGCATCGCAGAGGCGGCCTACGAGTTTTGCATCGACTACGTGAAAAAAACCAAATTCCGGGGGATGGAGAAATCCATCGCCCACTCCGAGCGGATTCAGGCGCAGATCGGCGAGATGGCGATGCTGATCGAAAACGCGCGGCGGGCCACCGAAAAACTCGGGATGCTTCGCGGAAATTTAAGCAAGATGGAACTGACCTTCATCCTCAACCAGGCCAAGTATCTGGCCACCGAGGCGGCGAAAGAACTCGCCGAGCGGGGAATTCGCCTCTGCGGCGGGCAGGGCCTCCTCCGCTCGTTCCCGCTCGAGCGCCACCTGCGCGACGCCATGGCGGGGCTCGTCATGCCCCCCGCGAACGACCGCTGCCTCGAAACCGTGGGGAAGATCGCGCTGGGCCTCGAGGCCAAGACACTCGACTTCAAATAAACCTAAGCGGCTAGGCCTGGGTCTCCTCGCCCGCCCGCTCCAGCATCTCCGCCACCCCCTCACCCCCCAGGTGAAAGAGCGCGTCCACGATGCCCATATTGGGCTCGAATTCGAGTTCAAATCCGGCCGCGCCCTGATCGTAGACGGGGTGCCTGAAATCCTGAAATGCGACCTCGATTCCCGCCTCCCGGAACGGCGCTTGATCAAGATACTCCCGGCCGGCGGACCCCGAGAGATAGACATCGGCCCCCACCTCGACGGCAATCCGGGCGAGCAACTCGGCCCGGCTGCCCGACGCGCCGAGCCCGGAGGCGCGCAGGACTTTGCGCCCGCCCAGACCCAGCTCGCTCATGAAATAATCGAGCATCTCGAAGAGAAAATCCCCGATCGAATCGCCCGCGCCCTCGATCAGGCGCTCGATGCCGCCTGCGTATCTCTCGTAGTGGGGGCAGCCCCGGTAGGCCTGCGCCAGCGTGGCGATGTGCTTTCGCTTCCAGTTCGAGGCGGGGTTGATCTTCATCTCACCGATTGATTTTTCCGTGTGCGCCTTCATCAGGAGGGGGACGGTGAGCCACTCGGCGCCCGAGGCAGTGCGGACGCGGTTGCGGTTCACGAAACCGTTTTTTTTTCGAGTTGTACGGTATCGAGGAAGACAAAAACATCGGAGCGGCAAATCTTGTCGAAGTAGCCCAGCCAGGGAAGATAGGCGGGTTGGTGGATGGAGACGATCAAGGCGCTCGCTCCCTCAGGCGGTTTGAGACTCCGCCCGGGCTCCTATTCGCGGGTCCGACTCGCCGGCCGTATCCACCTCGAAGCCCAGGTCACGGATCATCCGGTGGGCGTCCTCGGCCGACTGGCCCGGCGTGGTGAGATAGCCCGAAACGAAAAGGGAATTGGCCGGGTAGAGCGCCATCGCCTGATGCTCGCGGAGCTGGACCTCGCGCCCCCCGGCGACGCGAATCTCCGAGCGTGGGTTGAAGTAGCGCATCAGGCAAAGAAGGCGGAGGCACTGGACCGGCCCCAGGGGCTCGGCCCCCTCGAGCGGAGTCCCGGGGATGGGGGTGAGAAAATTGACGGGGATCGATTCGGGCCCTAGCGCCCGGAGCGCCTCACACGAGTCGAAGATATCCGCCCGGCTCTCGCCCTGCCCGAAGATCACCCCCGAGCAAAGCTCGAGCCCGGCCCCCCGCGCGGCGGCCAGTGTCTCTAGCCGGTCGGCGTAGGTGTGGGTGGTGCAGATTTCGGTGTAGTGGCGCTCGCTCGTATTGAGGTTGTGGTTGAGGCGGTCCACCCCAGCCTCCTTCAGCCGCCGGGCCTGGTCCCCGCCAAGCAGGCCGAGCGAGAGGCAAACGCTGACATCGAAATCCGCCTTGATCTTCCGGACAGCCCCGGTGAGGTGGCCGATCTCGGCGTCGGTCGGGCCCCTCCCGCTGATCACCATGCAGTAGCGGCGCGAGCCCGCCTCGGCCGCCCGGCGCGCGCCGTCGAGGAGGTGCTCGTGGTCCAGGAGGCCGTATTTTTCGATCTCCGCCTCCGAGACCGCCGACTGCGAGCAGTAGGAGCAGTCCTCCGGACATAGCCCGCTCTTCGCGTTCATGAGCTGATGAATCTGGACCGAGAGGCCAAAATATTCCCGGCGTATCCGGAAGGCCCCGTCCAGCAGGGCGAGCAGATCCTCATCCGGCGAATCGAGGATCGCCTCGCCCTCCGCCCGCGAAGCCTCCTCGCCCTCGATTACGCGCCCGGCCAGCTCCCGGTAGTCCATCGCGAATCCTCTCTCTCGAACCGGCGGCCAAATGCGCCGGAAGGTCCCTACCTTATGGCCCGGTGGGCATTTTCGCAACGGAGGCGGCCTCGTCTTCACTCCGGCGCGTCTTGCCCCGCCGGGCGGACCTACCTATGATGCGCCCTCCAGGTTCGGGACACCCCCCCTGAAGCGAGACCCCGGTTCCAACGATCCTCCACCCCCCGGCGCGGCCATACACCGGGGTGGCTGACTACCGGGGCGGTTGATTCCTGGAAATGGAACGTCTCAATTACAAGGAGCAGCCGAATATGGCTGGCTGGGAAAAACTCGAGGGCGAACTGACGGCAGCGATCGAGGGAGAAGTCCGCTTCGACCCCTACTCGCGCAAGCTCTACAGCACAGACGCCAGCATGTACCGCATCGAGCCCGTGGGCGTCGTCATCCCCCGCGACTCCGAGGATGTCCGGCGCACACTCGAAATCACCCGGGACCACCAGGCGGCCGTCCTCCCCCGCGGCGGGGGAACCAGCCTCGCCGGCCAGACCGTCGGCCGGGCCGTCGTCATTGATTTCTCGAAATACATGAACCGCGTCCTTGAGCACGATACCGGAGGCGAGTGGGCCCGCGTCCAGCCCGGTCTCGTCCAGGACCATTTCAACGACTACCTCAAGCCCCACGGCTTCGTTTTCGGCCCGAACACCTCCACCAGCAGCCGGGCCACCCTCGGCGGAATGATTGGGAACAACTCGTCGGGTTCGGAATCTCTTGTCTACGGAAAGACCGTCGATCATGTCCACGAAATTTCGGGGTTTCTCTCGGGCGGGGAACCCTTCACCTTCGGCCCCCTCGAGGGCGCCGCGCTTCGAACCGCGCTTGAGGAAAAATCACGGGCCGGCGAGATTTACCGCACCCTTCACCGCCTCTCGGGCGACAACCGCCAGGAGATCGACGACCGCTACCCGAAGATCATGCGCCGGGTGTCGGGCTACAACCTCGACGAGTTGATCAAGGAGGGGCCCTTCAACCTTGCCAGGTTCCTGGTTGGATCAGAGGGCACCCTCGCCACCATCACCGAGGCGAAGGTCCGCATCTGCCGCCGCCCGAAGGCGCGCGGCGCGCTGGCCATCCATTTCGAATCCGTCGAACGGGCGCTGGCCGCCAGCACCCAGATACTCGCCCACAAGCCAGCTGCGCTCGAAATCATGGACCGCCTCCTCCTCGGCCTCGCGGGACAGAACATCGAGGCGAGGCGCTGGATGACCTCGTTCATGCGCGGGGACCCGAAGGCCACCCTCCAGGTCGTCTTCTTCGGCGAGAGTCCGGACGAGGTGCGCGGCAAGGTGGAAGCCCTCGTGGCCGATCTCAAGCAGGAGGGCACCGGCTATGCTCGGGTCCCGCTGCTCGCCGCAAGTGAACAGGCCGACATTTCCAACGTGCGAAAGGCGGGGCTCGGTTTTCTCCTCGGCGTCAAGGGCGATAAAAAGCCCTTGGCCTTTATCGAGGACTGCGCCGTCGCGCCCGAAAGGCTCCTCGACTACTACCGCAAGCTCGAAAAAATCATCAGCGCCCACGGGACCGAGGGCTCCTACTACGGCCACTCCAGCGTCGGGCTCATACATATCCGGCCCGGCATCAACCCCAAGGTGGCCTCCGATGTGAAAAAAATGGTCTCCATCCAGGAGCAGGCGGCGGAGCTGGTCCTTGAATTCGGCGGAGCCATGAGCGGCGAGCACGGCGACGGCCTGGCCCGGAGCCACCTCGTCCCCAAGTTCTTCGGCCCCAAAATCTACGATGCCTTCCGCGAGGTGAAGCGGACCTTCGACCCCGACGGGCTGATGAACCCCGGCAAGATCGTGGACGGCGATCCCTTTACCGCCAATCTTCGGATCAGCCCGGCCTACGAAACCGTCCCGATCCCCACCATCATGGATTTCTCAAACGACGGCGGATTCGCCCGGGCGGTCGAGATGTGCAACGGGGTGGGGACCTGCCGAAAGCGGGACGGGACGATGTGCCCCTCCTTTCAGGCCACCCACGAGGAGGAACACTCCACCCGGGGCCGGGCCAACGCCCTGCGCGAGGTCATCTCGGGCGGCATCCCCGGCGAGGACATCGCCAGCAAGCGCCTCTACGAGGTGATGGACCTGTGCCTCGGCTGCAAAGGGTGCAAGGCCGAGTGCCCCTCGAGCGTGGACATGGCCAAGATCAAGGCCGAGGTGATGCAGGCCCACTGGGACCGCCACGGCACCCCGGCGAGCGCCCGTCTTTTTGGCCGCATCGCGCAGATTAACCGGCTAAGCAAACCCTTTGCCGCCCTCGTGAACTGGTGCTACCGAAACGGTCTCATTCGCGCGCTCATGGAGCGCTTCATCGGCGTGGACAGGCGGCGCGAGCTCTCGCCCCTCGTGGGGGAAACTTTCGAGGAATGGTTCCGGGCGCGGCCAAGCCGGACCCCGGCGGCGCGCGGCAAGGTTCTTTTCATGAACGACACCTTCACGAACTTTCACCACCCCGAGGTCGGCCGTGCGGCCGTCCGCGTCCTCGAGACCGCGGGCTTCGAGGTGGCGCTGGCCGAGATGGGCTGCTGCGGGCGGCCCCAAATTTCAAACGGCCTGCTCCGCGAGGCGAGAGACATGGCCGGGGAGAACCTGATGCGCCTCTCGGGAGCTATCCGCGAGGGGGCTTATATCGTCGGGGTGGAGCCGAGCTGTCTACTCACCCTGCGGGACGAGTACCCCGACCTCATCGTCGGGGAGGACACTCGGCGGCTAGCCGCCTCCGTGTTTCTTCTCGAGGAATTCCTCGTCCACCTCAAGGAAAAGGGGGAACTCGATATCGCCTTCCGCGAGCGGCCGGGCCGGGCCCTCTTCCACGGCCACTGCCACCAGAAATCCCTCGTCGGAAGCGGTCCCTCGCTCGAGGCCCTGAAGCTCGTCCCCGGCCTCGAGGTCGAGGAGATTTCATCGGGCTGCTGCGGGATGGCGGGCTCGTTCGGCTACCAGAAGGACCACTACGATATCTCCCTCAAAATCGGCGAGCTGAAACTCTTCCCCGCCATCCGAAAGGAAGTAAGCGAGACCCAGATCATCGCCAACGGGGTCTCCTGCCGCCAGCAGATCGGCCACGGCACCGGCCGCAAGGCCCGCCACTTGGCCGAAATCCTCGCCGACGCGCTGGAGGACTAAAAAGCCCGGCGGGACTAAAAAGCCGGCGGCTACTCAGCCATTGGCTGAGGAGCCACGTGTGCTACAACCCATTACCCGCGCCAGCCGGGCAATGCCTTCTCGAATCTCCTCTTCATCAAGCGAAGCGAACCCGAGCAAAAGACCCGCGCGGCGCGGGGGGTTGAGGTAGTAAGGCAGGATTGAATAGATCCCGACGCCTGCCCCGGCCGCCCGGCCGATAAGCCGCCCCAGCCCTTTGTCCCCCACCCCCTTTAGCCAGACCATCAGATGAAACCCGGCGTTTTCCCCCAAGATCACGACCCGCACGCCGAGGCTTTCCTCGAGCGCTTCGAGGAGAGCGGCTCTCCGCGCCGCGATTCGCTGGCGAGTGCGGCGCAGATGGCGGTCGTAGTGGCCGCCCGCGATAAATTTGGCGAGCGCCTCCTGTTCGAGAATCGGGGTGTGCCGATCGGCGAGCCACTTGGCCCGCCGGAAGGGCTCGACGAGCGGGGGCGGAAGAACAAGGTAGCCCACGCGGAGGGCAGAAAACACCGTCTTCGAGAATGTGCCCATGTAGATGACCCGGTCTGATCGGTCGAGGCCCTGGATCGCTTCGATGGGCCTTCCGCCGTAGCGGTATTCGCTGTCGTAGTCGTCCTCGATTACATAAACGTTTTCCCGCTCGGCCCAGGCGAGCAGTTCGAGCCGCCGCGCGAGCGGCATGACGGCCCCGGTTGGAAACTGGTGCGAGGGAGTGACGTAGGCGAGTTTCGCGCGGGCGGCGGAGGGGGGGGGCGGCCGAGAGGTCCAGCCCGCTCCGCCCAGCGGGCACGGGGATCAGCCGTGCGCGGGCGGCCAGAAATACGTGCCGCGCTCCGAGGTAGTGGGGCTCCTCGATGACAACGCGGTCCTCCGGGTCGAGGAGCATCCGGGCGGTGAGGTCGAGGCCTTGCTGGGAGCCGCTGACGATGAGGATTTGGTCGGCCGCGCAATCGACCCCCCGGTGGCGGGAGAGGTAGCCCGCGATGGCCTCCCGGAGCGTATCCAACCCCTCGGGCTGGCCATACTGCATCCCGGCGCGGGACAGGAGCCTGAGCCGCCCGCCCACGATTTTTCGCCAGAGGGCGTAGGGAAATCCGTCTGTTGGAGGAACGCCGTAGCGAAAATCATAACGAAGGGGAACCGGCCGGGCCGCGGGG
>JAPYQX010000036.1 GCA_029937135.1 Nitrospinota bacterium | reverse complement strand
GTGTGGTGTTCCCCCCTCCAGGAGCGCCATCTGGCCCGCCGGGTCCCGCCTGAGGATGCCGCCAAAGATTTCGTCCATGTCGGGGTGGATCTTGTGGAGGCTCTGGAGGCAGGCGTAGATGTGATTGGCCTCCGCGAAACCGAAATGGCCCCGTTCCCTTGGTTCCGGGGGCAGCGTCGGCGGGGTGAAATGAATCATCGGCGATTTTAGGCGGACCAGCTTTTCCCTGTAATTTTCTTGGCCGTTCTCGGGCTCGACGGCTTCGCTCGAGATGAAATAATCCACCCCGGGAATCTTGGAGGTGAATCCGCACCAATAGGCACACTGCACCTCGGCCAGCCGGAAAAACGGAAGAATGAATTTTTCCGTGCTCGTACCGACTTCGCTGTAGATGAGGACGTCGAGCTTCTCCCCCCGAATCTTTTTAATCGTGGATTCGAGATCGCCATCGATTTCAATGAAACGGATGTTGCCGCGCTCGCCGAGGCCCGGTATTTCAACCCCCTTTTCGCCCAGGACGCCCTCGACAAGTGGCTTGCGGCTCATTGGGTGGCAGAAAATGGAAATGTCGAATTTGTCCCCCGGCAGGTTAAGGATCAGCCCGCTGGTCCACATCAAAAAGGGCCCCTCCTGGGTGTGGGAAGTCAAAAACCCGAGACGGTTCCTCCCCCCCTGCCGGACGCTCCCGCCCGCCGGGTGAACACCCACCGGGTGAACGCTCGTCGTGTGGACGGGCGTCATGTATTCGGGATGCTTGCGCCTGAAATTTCCAGCGAACAAATCGGCGTATTTGCATTTCCAGGGCCTCTCGTTCCTGCCGTGGAAGCTCATGAAATAGGGAGGGAGCTGTACGAAATCGAGTTTGTTCAAATCGATATCGAGGGATACTGGGGAATCGCTGCCGGAGCTATAACTGTCAAGGGCGCTCTCGATCTCGGCCCGCCGCTTATCCATTTCCTCGGTGGAATGAAATATTCCGGGACAAAAAATATCGGCGTCGAGTCTCAGAAGCGTGTCGCCCAGGTTGATGAGGGCGTGAAGATAGTTCGGATCGATTCGCACCGCCTCGCGGTAGGCGGCCTCGGCTGCGTCGATCTCCCCCGTGTCGCGGAGTAAATCACCCAGATTAAAGTGGGCCTGCGCGTAATCGGGGTTGAGCCGAACCGCCTCCCTGAAGCAGGCCTCCGCCTCACTGGGCTCGCCCCGTTCCTTGAGCCCGATGCCGAGCATGAAACGGGCTTCCGCGTGGTCCGGGTGGCGGCGAACCGCCTCCCTGAAGCAGGCCTCCGCCTCCTCACCGCCTCCAGCCGCGCTGAGTAGAAAGCCCAGCGTCATGCGGGCCTCGAGGTAGCCGGGCTCGCTCTCCAGGGCGGCATGAAGGCTTCCGGCCGCGCCGTTCGGATCGTTTTCGGCCACTTGGATGAGCGCCAGGAGATAGAGCGCCTCGGCGTGTCCGGGCGATAGGGCGAACCCGCTCATAGACGGCCCGGGCGCCCTCCAGATCGCGCTTTTCTTTCGCCCGTGTGGCCTGAACCATTAACTCTCCGATTTCCCGGGAATGAGGGGAGGGGAGTTGTTCTTCATGATTCGTCTTCGGGTGGCCGCGCTTTGGTTCCATAAGGTTTTCCGGTCTGGTTTTCCAGTCAGGCTTCGGGCCGTCCCTGCTCTCAGCCGTCCCGAGTTGGGGCCGGGGGGGCCTCTGGATGAATGCGGGCGAATCAGGGCGGAGCGGAAGGAGGAAACATCCCGGATGATTACCATCCGCCAGGAGGATTATACATAAAAGCCCCTTTGGCGGAATTTCGGGGAACTGAATAGATATATTCGCCAATCATAAATATAATCCCCCCCGGTTGATATTTGGGATTTATTACCTTTGGGGGTTGAGAGAAAAGTATGGGTCAATTCGAGTACAAAAACGGTGTGCTCCATGCCGAGGGGGTGTCAGTGTCCCAGCTCGCCGAGGAGATGAGTACCCCGCTTTATATCTATAGCCACGAGGCGCTGGTAAGCCATTTCCGCGCTTTTGACGAAGCGTTCTCGGGGGTTCCTCATCTGATTTGCTTCGCGATGAAGAGCAATTCAAATCTCGCCATCCTGCGCCTCTTCTCGGAGCTTGGCGGGGGACTCGACATCGTTTCGGGAGGGGAACTCTTCCGGGGAGTCGAGGCGGGTGTACCCGCCGAGCGGGTCGTCTTCGCCGGGGTGGGAAAGTCGGACGATGAGATCGCCTATGCGCTCGAGCAGGGCGTTCTCATGTTCAACGTCGAGAGCGAGGATGAGCTTCGAAACATCGACCGGGTGGCCGGCCGGGTCGGAAAGCCGGCCTCGATCGCGGTGCGGGTGAACCCCGACGTGGACCCGAAAACCCATCCCTATATCTCGACCGGACTGAAAAAAAGCAAGTTCGGGATCGACATCGCCCGGGCGCGGGAGCAGTACCGGACGGCGGCGGAGCTCCCCAATATCCGGGCCATCGGCCTTCATTGTCATATTGGTAGCCAGATCACCGAGACGGGCCCTTTCGCCGAGGCGGCCGGGAAAGTGGCCGATTGCGTCCGTGTCCTTCGCGAGGACAGCCACGACATCCGCTATGTGAATGTGGGCGGAGGGCTGGGTATCACCTACCATGACGAAGCGCCCCCCACTCCGGCCGAGTACGCCGGGGCGATTCTTCCTCAGTTCAAGGACCTTGGCTGCACACTCGTATTCGAGCCGGGCCGGGTCATATCCGGCAATGCGGGGATCATGGTTACGCGCGTGCTTTACGGGAAGGAAAACGAGGAAAAGCGCTTCGTCATCATCGACGCGGGGATGAACGACTTGATTCGCCCGGCCCTCTATCAGGCCTACCAGGGAGTCCTGCCGGTCGAGGAGGCCGTTCAGTCGCGGCCCCGCCGCAAGGTCGATCTTGTCGGCCCGGTATGCGAGAGCGGCGACTATCTGGCGCAGGATCGGGAGCTTCCCGAATTGCAGCGGAACGATCTCCTCGCCATCATGAGTTCGGGCGCCTACGGGTTCACAATGGCCTCGAACTACAATTCCCGCCCCCGTCCGCCGGAAATTCTCGTCCACGGAAGCGAGTATCATGTGATCCGTGAGCGGGAGAGTTACGGGGACCTGATTCGGGGGGAGAGCATCCCCGCGTTCATTACGGGAGAGTCCGGCTGAGATGGAAAATAATATTCATTTTACCAAGCTGAACGGCAGCGGAAACGATTTCATCTTTATCGACAACCGGGACCTCGCGCTCGACGCCGATGAAATGATCGATTTCGTCAAGAGCGTATGCCGCCGGGGGATGTCGGTTGGGGCAGACGGCGTGATGTTCATCGAGCCGAGCGACCGGGCCGATTTCAAATGGCGTTTTTTCAACGCCGACGGCAGCGAGGCGGAGATGTGCGGAAACGGGGGGCGATGTGCCGTCCGGTTCGCCCGCCACGCTGGGATTGGAGACGGCGACGTTTCCTTTGAGACCATCGCTGGAATTATCGATGGCTCCATCGAAGGCTCGATCGTCAAGCTCCGCATGACGGACGCTTTTGACTACCGGGCGAGGATCGAGGTGAATTTGGATGGGCGAAGCGCCACGCTCGATCACATCAACACCGGGGTGCCTCACGCGGTCGAGTTCGTGGAAGACGCCGAGGCCGCCGCCATCGTCCGGGACGGCCGCCTGATCCGGAATCACACGGAATTCGCCCCGGCGGGGGCCAACGCGAATTTTTGCCAGGTGAGCGGGCCCAATTCCGTGATTCTCCGAACCTACGAAAGAGGCGTCGAGGACGAAACCCTCGCCTGCGGGACGGGGGCGGTGGCCGCCGCGATTCTGGCTGCCAGTAGAGGCCTCGTCGAGCCGCCGGTGGATGTCAGGGTGCGGAGCGGTGAGGTTTTGACGATATTCTTCTCGGGCCTGGGCGCCGAGGCCACCGATATCTACATGAGAGGTGGAACCCGTCTCGTCTATGAGGGCGATATGGCCGGGGACGCGGTTCGGGACTAGCTCATTCATTCGTCCGCGAATAAATCCAAATAAAACGGCGGGCCTCCACCCCGGAGACCCGCCATTTTTAATCTCACCAAAATCGCCGCGCTAGAATTTTTTTCCTTTTCCGGATTTGAGCTTGCCCGATTCGGACATGCCCGAGGGCCCCTCGTGCCCTTTCCCCATCATTTCGCGATGCATCCCCATCATTGGCCCGGAATGGCCCATGAAGCCCCGCCCGTGCCGGCTGACAAGGGTTTTAAGTTCCTTGAGCTGCTCCTTCGTCAGGAGGGCTTTTCCCCTTTCGATTGTGCGGATGCGGGCGAGGGCGATATCTCCGCGTTTTTTCGAGGCCGCGCGCACAAGCTTCTCGGCGGCGAGCAAATCGACCTTGTCGGCCTTGAGGGCCTGGCGGATATCAAACCGCAGAGTCCGCATCGCGGCCCGCTCTCCGATCATTCTCCGGGCGAAACCGGAGCGCAGTTTCTCGAGCTTGGCGATTTGCCCCTCGTTGAGCTTTAGTTCGTCCCTGAACCGAAGCGACAGGAAGACGAGCGGTTTTTGGGCGCGGCGGCGGTGACGCCGAAAGCCTCCTCGATGGAAGCCTCTGTGCTGGCCCATGCCGAAACCGCGCTGGCTCATGCTGTAGCCGGGCTGGCCTGACCCTCCGGGGCCTGACCCGCCGCCGGGATGGGCGAGGGCGGACCCTCCGGATCCGGAATAGGCGAGTGCGAGCCCCGCAACGGCGATTCCCGCGACGATTGTGATTCTGGTTTTTCGTTTCATTCGATACATCCTCCGGTTGGCAGCAATGTCATTAGGCCGTACTGAGGATTTAGACGCCGCAGGGTTCCGAATTTTTGTGCCAAGTATAAATGTTTTTCAAGGGGAAATGATTTTGTTCATGGTAGCCGGAGATTAGGTGGCGCCCCGGCGTCAGGGGGAGGCGGAGCCGTGCTTCATGGAGCCGTGTTTCATGGAGGCCATGGGAAATGGAAGCGCCGCCGGTGTAGCCCCTGGCGCGGTCGTAGAGGGCAATTTGATGAGGGGTAAGGAGCTTTTTCATTTTCAGGTGATATTTCAGGTGTACGACGCGCAAATTCCCCCGGAGGCGGGCGATCCCGCCTACCGTTCCCCGCAGGGCGGCTTCGGTGATCGCGCCTCCGGCGAACAGGGCGTCAAGCTTTCTCTCCTTGCGGACGATATTTCCACCAAGAGACATGGCCTCTTTTTTCATATCGAGGAACATGGTTTTTGTTCGCGCAAGCTGCCCAGGAGTCAGTTGAATTTCGGAGGCGCTTTCGATGACATGGGCGGGGCCGGGGAAGTGATTCAGCTCGGCGGCTTTCGCGAAGCCAAGGCCCTTGCCCTCCAAAAGCTCCTTGATTTTGGCGGGAGAGAGCGCCTTGATCCGCCGTTTTTCTTGTCCGGCGTAGGGGGATTCAGGGGGCGCGGCGCCAGCGAAAGCAGCCGCGCCGAGGAGGGCGAGGAGCGAGAGGATGGGTAAAATTTTATTCATGACTGATTCCCCGTATGATTTTTAGAAAGGGTCGATAAAAAAGCCGGGCAGTAAATTGCTCGGCGGATTAGTTTGGAAGTTCGGCGAATTGACCCAGTGGATTGACCCTGCTCAGGGGCGCGCCGCTCTTGAGCGGGTCACCCTTACGGTCGGGCCGCTTCAGCCCGCCTCAGCGGGCCGTCCTGTGGACGGCCACCTCTCATGTGCCTTTCTCTCATCTTCCGCTAGCGCTCTCGCCTTTGCTGGCGGTGCTCGTCGAACTCACGGATGATTTGATCGAAGCTGCGCTGTTGGTCGGTATTGAGAAAGACCCGGATCTCGCGGCGTGCCTGCAGCAGAATTCCCTCGATCTGGGGGCGCATGCCGGTGCGGAGTTCCATCATTTTATCGTGCTGTTGGCGCAGGGCGGCCCGGATCTGCTCCATCTGGGCGGCTTGAAGGCCAAGGTCCGACTCGAGGCGGTTGATGAACCGGCGCTGTTTTCCCCGGCGGCCCTTGCGGTAATCGGCCCGGCGGGCCGAAGCGCGTACGATGCTCTCCTCCGCGATTCTTTCATCGAGGGCTTGCCACCTCCCGGCGAAGTAGCCCGTTCCGGCGCCCGCCGCGAAAACGGCGATGAGCACGGCGGCCACTTTCCCCTGAATCCCTCCCAAATTCTCCCAAACCGACATCTGTCTGCCTCCTCCCGTCCGCGATTAGCGGGACGGGGAACTGTATGCGATGAAGCGGAGAAGCTCGTCCCCGTCGCTCGTCTGTAGCGCCTGGGCCGGATACTCCTCGAGGGTGGGCTGCGGCGTTTCGACCATCCTGATATCGGCCAGAATGATGGCCGGGCCGGGCCGGGCCGCCACGAGCGATGGGGGAGACGGGGCGTTCCGGACCTGACTGAAGAAGACGCCCGCCATGATGATCAACGCGCAGGCCGCGCCCAGGGCGAACCTTGGGCCGGCGGCGGCCAGAGCCGGCCAGATAGAGGCTGGGGCAAACGGCGTCTCGCCCAGGGCGTGAAGGCGGGGGCGAAGCGATTTCCACACCCGCTCGCCAATCTCATGGTCCGATTTCTCGTGTCCAGGGTGGTGCCCTTGTCCGGGGTGATGCACGCCCGCGGAGCGGAAGATTTTCCGGAGGGATTCAATCTCCGGGTCGCCGGGCTCGCGCTCCTCCCAGCTAGAGGCCCGTTTCATGTGCCTCCGCCATTCACTCCACCCGTTCATGATCCGGTTCTCCCATATTTCTCAGACACGCGAAGCAGGCTCGCCCGGGCGCGGTTCAGCCGCGAGCGAACCGTGCCGGGCGGAATGTTCAGAGCCTGCCCGATCTCATCGTAGCTCATTTCCTCGAGTTCCCTCATCACCAGAATGGTTCGGTGTCGCTCCTTGAGCTCGCCCAGGAGGCGGCGCAGGGTTTCGGCGGATTGCCGCGCCCTTTCTTCTCCGTCGTCTTCGGGCTCCTCCTCCACAACCAAGGGTAGCGCCCCGGCGAGAGGCCCATCCCCGGTCAGGCGCCTCTCCGCGGCCAGGAGGTTTTCGTCCAGCGGCAGGGGGGGGGGAGGCGAGCGCCGGATGATGTCCCGGCAATGATTCACGGCAATCCGGTAGAGCCAGGTCGAAAACTGGGCGTCGCCCCGGAACTTCGGGAGCGCGAGGTAGGCCTTGAGAAATATTTCCTGTACGGCGTCCTCGGCATCGCCGCGCCATTCCCCCAAAATCCCCCCGACCAGCCGCTGGATCCGCGCCGAAAACTTGCGGACCAGGGGCTCGAAAGCGTCCGGGTCTCCCGCCCTGCAGCGGGTGATCCAGGCGGATTCCTCGTGGGGCGTCGGAGCCGGCTCCAAAATGCCTATCTCCAGTGTGGATGTCGCTTGCAGTGTTCCTTCCTCCACTGTCCGCCGAAGAGACGGCTCGGTTCAAGCCGGGCGCCTGTAAAAACCCTTTGTTGCATATTTTGACGCCGCCGGGTTCCCTCCGGCCATTACCCTCGAAAGAAGTCGAGGGTAATATTCTAACATATTGATAATAAGAACGATATCTGAGAAACGGCTGTCGGTTACCCAACCGCCCGGCCGCTCCGGGTTCGGCAAATTTATCATTCGATCACTCAAGCCGCCGCATGGAATACGGGTGGCGGGGACTTCCCGGCGGGGCTTGTAACCTGCTGAATAAGTGTATATTGATACCTGAATTTGAAATGCCTTATTCGTTTCAGAGGGGATTAGAGCCTTGGCGATACGAGTGGTGGTGGCGGGAGCCGGCGGACGGATGGGTGGCCGAATTATCGCCCAGATCGCGGCCGCGGAGGATTTGACCCTCTCGGGCGCACTGGAGCGTGCAGACTTCCCGGGCCTCGGGGAGGATGCCGGCCAAGGCGCCGGGGCGGGGCCCCTGGGGGTGGTTCTTACCTCTGACAGCGCCTCCCTCGAGGGAGATGTCGTCATCTCTTTCGCGATTCCAGAGGCCAGCCTCTCGCACGCCCGCCTCGCGGCTGAAAAGGGGATGGGCATCGTCATCGGGACCACCGGCTTCTCAGAGGCCCAGCGCGGCGAACTTTCGGATATCGCAAGGACGATCCCCTGCGTACATGCTCCTAACATGAGTGTGGGGGTCAACGTGGCTTTCCGCCTGATCGAGGAGGCCGCCCGCCTTCTGGGCGAGGGCTATGACGTTGAAGTCATGGAGATTCATCACAACCAGAAAATCGACGCCCCCTCGGGCACCGCCGTCCGGATGGGCGAGATCCTCGCGCGCACGCTGGGCCGCGACTATCCCGGCGACGCGGTATTCCACAGGGAAGGGGAGACCGGCAAGCGTCCTCCGGGCGCCATCGGGATGCAGACCCTTCGCGGGGGAGATGTGGCGGGCGAGCACACGGTTTATTTCTTCGGGCAGGGCGAGAGAATCGAGATCACCCACCGGGCGACGACGCGCGATAATTTTGCCTCGGGCGCCGTTCGAGCGACGCGCTGGGTAGCCGGGAAAAAGCCTGGCGTCTATGACATGAGCGACGTTCTCGGGCTCTAGAAAAGGTTCTCGCTCGCTAATCCTCGCTCGCTGGAGGGGCGGCGGAGGCTGCTTCATCATGAAGCCCATTGTCATTTCCATCTCCCGGCGCACCGATATCCCCGCCTTCCATTCACGCTGGTTCTATAAAAGACTCGAAGAAAATTTCGCCGAGTACCGGAACCCCTTCAACGGGAAAATTCACCGGGTTTCCCTGGCGCCCGAGGATGTCCGTGCCTTTGTTTTCTGGACGCGAAACCCGGCTCCCTTGATGGCGAATTTTGGGAGCCTCGAGGAGCGGGGGACTCCCTTTTATTTTCTTTACACCATCAACGGCTATCCGCCGGAGCTGGAGCGATCCAACCCCTCCCCGGACCGGGCCGCCAACACTTTCCGCCGCCTCTCCGGGCGGATTGGGGCAGAGCGCGTCCGTTGGCGCTACGATCCGGTTGTCCTGACGCGGGAGACGGATTCTGATTTTCACAAATTCAATTTTGAGCGGGTCGCCCGCCGCCTGGAGGGGGCGACCAAGGAGTGTATTTTCAGTTTCATGGACCTTTACGGAAAAGTCAGGCGAAACATGGCGGCGCTCCCGCGCCGGTTTCAGCCCCTTGAGGCGGACCTCGCGGAGCGCCGGGAGTTGGCCTCGGAGCTGGCCGGAATCGGGGAGCGATACGGGATTCACCTGCTCGCCTGTTGTGAGGACGATTTAACCGGGGCGGTGGCCGGGAAAGCGCGCTGCGTCGATCCGGAACTCCTCGGGCGGATCGCCCCGTCGAAAGACAAACTCCCCCTCCGGCCCTCCCGCGAGGAGTGCGGATGCGCGGCATCAAGGGATATCGGGGGCTACGATACCTGCCCGCACGGCTGTGTTTATTGTTATGCGAACGCGAGCCCCGAGGCGGCGATACGCCGTTACCGCCTCAGCGATCCGACGCTCCCGATGGTGTGAGTTCGAGCGGCGAAGCGTGACTTGACTGGAGTATTTCCATAGAATCGGATGTCCGGTACGGATTCATTTTTGGTCAGCCGAAAATTTTACGGTATCAAAGCGAATTGCCAACAAGGAGAGAAGCATGTCGCAGGAAATTCAAACCAAGGGCGTGGAGTACATTAAAGGCCCGGACGGGCGGACGGTGGCCCAGGTCATCCGTCACGATTTCGACGATTACGGCGCATTTCCTCCCTATCTGGATACTGAGGAGGAGAAAGCTCACCTGGCCGAAGCCTACGGGAATATCGACCCGGAGGCCGAGCGGCAGACCAAGGCCCACCTGACCGCGGACGAAAATCCTCTTCAGATCATCATGCTCAACCGCAATCCGGGGGCCGTGGTCAAGCCCCATTATCATCGTGTCACCGAGCGGCCGACCAACACCACACGGCACCAGATCATGCTCTGCCGTTCGGGGAGGATGCGGATCAACGTCTACACCAAGGAAGGTGAGCATGTGAAGGATGTGGAACTTGACCCGGGCGACTTGATTCTGATGTTCGAAGGGCACTCGATTGAATTTCTCGAGCCGGGGACCAAGGCAATCGAAATCAAGGAAGGTCCGTTTCCCGAATCCGATGCGGCCGATAAGGTTGATTTCTAATTGCCGGAAGGTTTGGGTGAAGTTTGTCGGATGATTTAGGGAAAGATTTCCAGATACTTTAGGCAAAGACGGTATTTGAGTAAAAAAATCCTGCCCGGCCGAGCCGGGCAGGATTTTTTTGACAGGTTGCGGATGGGCCGGGTCCCAGATTTGAAGGCCCAGATTTATAGGCCCAGTTTTTTGCCCAGCTTTTGGGCTTCAGTCCTGTATATTTTTTGAAGCTCATCGGTCGGCGACAGCGGTTTTTGATACCGGCCGAGGAAGGTGTTTCCCTTGGACCAGAATTCCCTGACCTTGAGGGCCGAATCGAGGGTCCCGTTGCTTTTTCTATCAACAAACACATAAAAAAACCGGCTGTTCTCGTTTTGGTTCGCGGCGAAGAATTTTTCATCCTGGTGGTAGATATTTTCCCCGAAGGGTTTGGTTGGAACCTGGAGGGTCAGTGTTCTGGCGCCGAATATCGAGTCGGACACTTTTACCCGGTACTCCTTGCCACCGAACCTTCGGTTAATCGTGTATTCGCTGCCGGAGAGATCCGGTTTTTTCCCGGCAATGGCGAGAGCGCCGATCCGGGCGTAGAGCGAAAAATTCGTCACCTTCGAGATGTTGTTCCAAATCGCGAACGCGAAAATCACGACAGCGGCGGCGGCGAGGCCAACCAGCGCCGGGGATTTGCGGGCTCTGAGATCGGCATCGCTCATCTGGCGCTGTTCGGCGAGGTCGCCACGTAAATCCGCGAGGGTTTGGTAGATTTCCTCCGGGTTGAGCTCGAGGGCAACGAGGGGCACCGGCTCCGGTTCTTTTTTCTTGGCCGGGGGCGCGCTTTTGCCGCCGCCCGCCGCCGGGGCCGCCACCGCTCCTGCGCCCGAGGCGAAAAAATCGGCGTTTATTTGGGTGAATTTTGACCATTTTCCCGGTAAATCGGCCTCGGCGAAAATAGCGTCCACCGGGCAGGCGGGAACGCAGGCGGCGCAGTCGATACATTCGGAGGGATCGATATAGAGCATTTCGCTCGATTCGTCCTCGGCCTGCTTGATGCAATCAACGGGGCAGACTTCGACGCAGGCCGTATCTTTTGTTGCGATGCATGGTTCTGCGATGACAAAGGTCATCGGAGCGGTTCCCTCCAGACATGGTGTTTAGATTGATGCGGGCGAAGCAACTTCCGGCGGTCGCTCAAGGGAGACCGCGCGGAGCCATAAACGGGCTCGATAGTACCATAAGGCGCGGAAAAGATTACACCCCGGGAGGGGTAGCGCCCTCCCGGTAGGAGAGGTAGCGGCCTCCTGCCGGGGCGGTCTCACCTATCGGGGCGGAGGGCCCCTCCTTGGCCGGGTCCTAGCCTCCAGGGCTAGGCCACCTACGCCGGAACTTGTCCGGCTTTTACCTGAGGGTTTCTGAGTGCCTGCTCGGCCTGTGGAAACCGGGGTTGGAGAACCAGCGCCCGCCGGAGAGAGCCGATGGCCTGGATGAAGTCCCCGCTTTCGGCGAGGGCGATTGCCATGTTGTTGAAGATAACTGCGTCGTCGGGGGCGATGGCGCTGGCTTTCCGGTAGTTTTCGATGGTTTCTCTGAACTTTTTCTGGTGGCGGAAAGCGAGGCCAAGCCTGTTGAAGTAGTGCACGTTTTCGGGGTCGGCCTCGAGCGCGAAGGCGTACTCGGCCTCGGCGAGGTCGGCGCGCCCGAATTCCATGAAAAATTCGGCGGCCGCGGCGCTCCGGGCGGCAGGGTCTGTTTCGTATTCGAGCGCCTTGTGGAGGGAGATGCGAGCGGCGTCCTCGTTTCCGGTATCGAGGAGATGCCGTGTCATTTCCATCTGCCGATCACGGTTCCGGGGGCTGAGTTTCACCGCTTTTTGAAGGAGTTTGAAGGCCTCGTCGGGCTTCCCCTCCTTGTTGAGTATATTGGACATACGCTCGTAGGCCTTGGCGCAACCCTCGTCAACCGCGGTGGCTTGTACATAGCTTTTCTTGGCCTTCGTATCGTTGCCGAGGGCCTCGAAGAGTTGGCCCGATTCGAACCAAACCCGGGAGGATTTGGGTTTTGCTTCCTGGGCCGAGGCAATCTCGGCCTCCTTTGCCGCGCCGATATCGGTGAAAGCGGCCGCCCGGGCCAGGCGAACGGAAGTTTCCATGAAATCCGCCCTCTTTTCCAGAATTCCCTCGACCTGAGATTCGAGATCTTTATAATTCAGGGGTTTGTGGAGGTGTCCATCTATGTCGTAATCCAATGATTCGGCTATCTCGTCCTCACTGAGCTGGCCCTGATTACTGAGCATAATGAAGGGGATGCCCGATGTGATGGGGTTTTTTCTGACCTTGCGGAGGAGGTCCATCCCGCTCATTTCAGGGAGGTTCCACTCGGAGATGATAAAATCGACAGGGGTCTGGGAGATTGTTTTCAGGGCTTCCTCGCCGCACGGGGCATTGTTTACGGCGGCGGCGCCCATGCGCTTGAGCATAGCGACGAAGGTGCGTCGCAACTCACCCTGGTTTTCGACGAGAAGAATACGGAGGTTCGGCGCTGCCATTAGCTACTCCTTTCGCTTCCCCCCCTTCCCCGGCGGTCTCGACATGAGAACTCACCTCGAACAACCCAGCCGATCATTTTCCCGGCCCTCAAGGTGGCGGGAGGGATGATCTGGGCGAATGGCTGGCCCCGTGTTGTCCGGCTACTTCACTTCCTTGAATTTGAACTACATATCACTATTACCCTATATCGGACGAAGCGTAGCATTTATTAGGATCGAATAAAACATTAAAATTCAATGAGTCGCCGGGTAAATATCATCTATTTTAGACAATACCATGGCGCTTCGCCTTGTTTTATAGGGTTTTTACTTGCCGAAAGCGGGCCGGCAGGATAATTCCTCTACCTAAATCGATATTTTTCGGGTTCTTTGTTATATATCTCCTGAAATCCCGGTATCATTCTCTTTCAGCCTGAGGAGTCTAATGTCTTCCATTGCAATCGAGCGGGCCGACCGCCTGAAGCGCCTTCCCCCCTATCTTTTCGCCCAAATTGACCAGATGAAGAAAGAGGCCCAGGACGATGGTTGGGACATCATCAGCCTGGGCATCGGCGACCCCGATCTCCCCACGCCGGATCATATTATCGATGAACTCTCCGCATCGGCCAGGCGCCCCCAGAATCACCAGTATCCCTCCTACGAGGGGATGGGAGCATTCCGGGAGGCCTGCGCCCGGTGGTACGAAAAGCGTTTCGGGGTCAGTCTCGACCCGGGGTCGGAGGTGCTCTCCCTCATTGGTTCAAAAGAGGGCATCGCCCACATTCCGCTGGCTTTTATCAATCCGGGCGATTATGTCCTCGTGCCGGATCCGGCCTACCCGGTGTACGAAATCGGGACCTATTTCGCCGACGGCAAGGTGCATTTCATGCCTCTTGAGGAGAAACGGGGATTTCTCCCCGATTTGGGGGCGATTCCCTCGGAGGTGGCCGAGAAAGCCAAGCTCATGTTCCTGAACTATCCGAATAACCCCACTTCGGCCTGTGCCGACGTGGATTTTTACAACGAGGTGGTGGAGTTTGCCGTCAGCCACGGAATTATCGTTTGCAGCGACAACGCCTACTCCGAAATGGCTTTCGACGGCTACCGCCCGGTGAGTTTCTTGAACGCAAAGGGCGCGAAGGATGTGGGTGTGGAATTTCACTCACTCTCTAAAACCTACAACATGACGGGCTGGCGAATCGCCTTTGCCGTGGGAAATTCAGATGTTCTCGCGGGGCTGGGAGCCATCAAGACGAACGTCGATTCGGGAGTATTTCAAGCGGTCCAGGAATCGGCGGTATGCGCCCTTGAGGCCGACCAGGGTTGTATCGATGAAATGTGCAGGACTTATCAAGGGCGGCGTGATGTAATTCTCGAGGGCCTCGCTAAAATCGGACTTAAGGCTGACACCCCCAAAGCAACTTTTTATGTCTGGGTTACCTGTCCCGAGGGCTACACATCGGCTGAATTTACAGCGCACCTTCTAAAAACCTGTGGTGTGGTGACCACACCCGGCAACGGTTTTGGCCCCTCCGGAGAGGGTTTTATCCGAATGGCGCTGACCGTTTCCGAGGAGCGTATTCGTGAGGCCCTCGGCCGTATGGAGAAGGCGGGGTATTGAGAGGGGAGGCGCGCGTATTCGTCTCTTTTGGCGCCAACCAGATTGAGCCCGAGCGCCAAATCAAAGAGGCGGTGAACCATCTGAAAACGGTCGATGGCCTTCGATTTGTCACCGCATCGTCGTTTTACATGACTGAGCCCGTTGGCCCGGTTGCTCAGCCCCCGTTTCTCAATGCCGTGGCCGAATGGCGCACTAGCTTGCCGCCCCGTGAATTTCTGGGGGTTATCC
>JAPYQX010000393.1 GCA_029937135.1 Nitrospinota bacterium | reverse complement strand
AGGGAGGGATGCGCCGCTCGACGCGGACGGGTTTTCAGGTGACGGGCATGATCGTCGTTGTGACGGGGATTTTGATTGTCGCCGAACTGGTTTCGATAAAGCACAACACGCGGTGGGATTTGACGCCGGGAAAATATTTTACCCTCTCGCAGAAAACCCTTCAGATTCTCGATAAGCTGGAGACAGAAAAAAAGCGGGTCGAAATCCTCTCGTTCACGCAGAAAATCCAGAACGAGCCGATAAAAAAAGTGCTTGAGCAATACTCTCGCTACTCAAAAATGGTAACTTTCCGGTTTGTCGATCTGGACTCGGCTCCGAGAACGGCCAAGAAATATGAGGTGGACGCCTACGGAACCATCGTGGTCGTCCATCCCCTCGGAAAAGAAGAAAAAAAAGCCGCAGCGGCCGCGGGTGACGCCAAGGCGGGCGATAAAGAAAAGAAAGATTTCCGCTCCGAGAAGTTTTTTGACCTTTCGGAGAACTCCATCGCCAACGCCATCCTGAGAACGATTCAGAAGGATCAGAAGCGGGTCTATTTCCTGACCGGCCACGGCGAGCGCCTGCACGTCGGCAGGGGGCGGCAGTTGATGGCCGCCCTCGCGACGAACATGCGGGACGACAACTACCTGGTGGACGAGCTTTTCCTTTTCAGGAAAAAAGGAGTCCCCAAGGATACGAATCTGCTCATCATCGCCGCGCCGAAAAAAGACATTGAAGAGGCCGAAGCGGGTTTTATCGAGAAATACCTGAAAGGCGGCGGGCGGCTTCTGGCGCTACTCGAGCCCGATACGCCCCAGGGCCGGCTGATCGATATTCTCAAGAAATTCGGCATCGAGGCCCCGGAGTCGTTCGTCATCGACCCCCAGGCGGTCCAGTTCGCGCTGGTGGGCGGCAATGAGCTCACCCCCTTCGTCTCTCAATACGGCGTGCACGACATCACCAAACAGATGCGCGGGCTGGCGACCATGTTCCCAACGTCTCGGCGCATATCGGCCAAGGACGACCCCAAGAGGGGTATTTCCACCGAAATCCTCGCCCGGACGGGGAAGGGGAGCTTTACGGTGGGGAGCATCGAGATCAAGGATCAACAAGTCTCCTACGACCCGGCCACGAAAAAAGACGGGCCCGTCTCCCTGGGCGTGGCGGTGACGATCGATCTCAAAAAATTCCTTCCAAAAACCGATAATAAAACGGCCGCCGGCGCGAATGACCCCAAGAACGTGGCTAAAGAGACGCGCATCGTGGTGTTCGGCGACGCCGATTTCGCGAGCGACGCCTATATCGGAGCGCAGGGCAACGGAAATCTCATCCTCAACTCGGTGAACTGGCTGAGCGGTGAGAAGGCCCTTATTTCCATCCGCGCCAAGCGCCGGGTGGGAGAGCCCCTTCTCCTGACCGGGGCGCAGGGCGAATTCGTCCGCTTGTTCACGGTATGGGTCATGCCGTTGCTGGTGATTCTCTTTGGGGCCGCCATTTACGTTCGCAGAAGGCAGTTGCAGTGAACTCGAAAAAAAATCTCATCCTCCTGCTTGTCCTGATCCTCGCCGGGGCGGGTTACTACCTCTACGATGTGAAGTGGGCCGGCGAAAAATTGGCCGAGGAGGATCGAAAGGCCAAAATCCTCAAGGGAATCGACTCGAAGCGGCTGATGCGGATTTCGCTTCAGCGCAAGGAGGCTCCCTTTCAGCTCATCCGGGCCGAAAAAAGCTGGCGCTTCGTGAAGCCGGTCGATGCCCGGATGGACGAGGATCAGCAAGAATTCGTCATCAAGGCGGCCGCGGACCTCAAGCCCAACCGGCGGCTCGGCAAGATGCCCGATATCTCGGAATTCGGCCTCGACAAGCCCCATATGACCATCACCTTTGGCCTCAAGGACGAAAACGAGGTCATCATCCAGATCGGGGACCGGACGCCCACCCGCGAATTCCGGTACGCCTCGCTCAAGAGCAACAAAACCTCCATCTTTACCCTGAAGATCAGCGACATCAATAAAATCAACAAGAAGGTATTCGAGCTTCGTGATCGCGCCATCGTTTCGATGGTGCCCGAAGAGATTCAGCGCATCGTGATCGAGCCGAGAGGCGAGAACCCCTTCACGGTCGTCCGCAAGGGCGAGGAAGATTGGGAGATGACGGCTCCCGTCAAGGACAAAGTGGATTCGACCGAGGCGGACAGCGTGCTCTCGGCCCTTAGATACAAAAAAGTGCTCCGCTTCGTGAAAGAGGACCCCAAGGAACTCGCTCCTTACGGGCTCGATATCCCCACCCTGACGGTCCGCCTTCTGAAGAACAAGAAGAATTCGAAAGATAAGAAAGAAAAAAAAGAAGATGGAATCATTCTCGGCATGACAACCGAAGCGAAGCTGCCCAACCGGCAGGGGAGAATGGTCAAGCAGGTGGTTCACTACGCGCGGCGGATATCGGGCGGGCCGGTGATGCTCATCGGCAACGATGTTGTTAAGGATTTGCCGAAGAAGCCCTTTAGGCTGAGGAATAAAAACATCATCGACTACGATGTGGACCACATCACCCGCCTCCGGCTTGAGCGGGCGGGCGGGACCATCGACATCAAGCGGCTGGCGAAGAAAAAATGGGACATGCGGGTAACGCGGCCGGGCGCGGAGGCGATCCTGATCCC
>JAPYQX010000035.1 GCA_029937135.1 Nitrospinota bacterium | reverse complement strand
CCTACTGTCTCAGCCATCTTGCTTCTCCTTGTCCACTAAAACCTTTCATTTCAAAAGTAGTTTTCAGCCAATTTTCTCATCGTTGCCGGTCCACTTTCTGGAATCTTTTTGTCCTCACTCAAAGGAAGGACGAAGATTTTACAATCGTTGCGAGGTGACTCCGAAAAATATATAATTACAACTATATATTACAACTTGATGTCAGCTGTGCTCCGCAAAAATTGGATCCTCCCCACTAAATGAATGCTTTGGCGAGATCGATTGATCGAGTCTCGTCGTGGCATGATGTGCGTGTCGGTGTCGAATTCCTGATTGTGCTAAGCCGAAATTCGAGAAGGGTTGAATTTTCCTGTATTTGCCCTGTTAAACAGGGAATTGGGCGGAGAAGGGTTCGCAGTGGACTCCGTCCACCGCCAAACAGTCACCGCGAATCCGTCCTCTGCTATACCCTGTGCCCATCTCCCGCGGCTAGCGGGGTTGTCCCCACTACAATGAAACGGCATCTTTTGGAGGAGGATGGAAGTGATTTCCCAGCCGTTGTTGAATGGATTTCGCCGCGATAATCGTCATGTCCCCATCGCGGCCTGAACGGGGATGGAATTTTTTGCGGAGCACAGGCTCGTTCCCGCCGCGGCCTGAAGAGGGACGGAGTTTTTGCGGAGCACTGGTCAACCCCACGCAGGAGAAAACAAATGATGGCAAAAAAAATCAATTCTCCCAAAATCAAATCCCTGGGCGTCTATACCCAGGCGATTCAGGTGACGGGCGGCTCGCTCATTTTCGTGAGCGGGTGCGTTTCGGTCGATGGTGAAGGCAACCTGGTGGGGAAGGGCGATCCAGCCGCGCAGATGCGCCAGGTATTGACGAATATCCAGACCATTCTCGCCGAGGCCGGGGCGGAACTGGAAAATGTCATCAAGGTCACGGTTTTCAGCGTGGATTTGAACAACAGAAAGGCGATGAACGAGGTGCGCCTTGAAATGTTCGGCAATCATCGCCCGGCCAGCACGCAGGTCGAGGTTTCCCGCCTCATCGATCCCGACTGGCTGGTGGAGGTCGAGTGCGTTGCCGAGCTGCCTGGCTAGGCGGGGCGCAGGAACATCGTAAAAGAGGTCAGGGGATTTTTACCCTGTCGGGGTCGATGATGGCTTCCGCTTCGATTTCGACCACCATATCCGGATGGGCGAGCCGGCTCACGCCTAGCAGGGTGTTCGTAGGGAGTTGGTTGTTGAAGTATTTATACCGTTCATCAACTACTTTGTAATACTCCTCGATATCCAGCGTGTAGGTGATCGTTCGCACAACGTCGTCCAACGTCGCTTCGACTGTCGCCAGCGCCTGCTGGATTTTCTCGCAAACGATTCGAATCTGCTCGCGCATATCGCCCACGCCCCCGATATCACCGTTCGGCAAAACAGAAGTATGGCCCGCGACGTAAATGTGGGCATGGTCCCCTGTGCGGACGACAACAAGGGGGGAGTACATGTGTTGTCCCCGGACGGCGCGGTTGTACATATTTTCGGGGATGACGTTATGGCGCTCAATCATGCGTGGACTCCATTTCAAGGACTCCGGGGAAGGGAAAGAGTTTTTCCGCTCAACTCCCGGGCGGCTGGTAGCGCGGATTCGAGGGGTCGTCTCCGTTCAGCGTGGCCCTGGTCTCTATATCGACTACACAGCTGATGTTAAGCCGCCAAGGCAGGATTTCATAGTCGCGGAGCCCCGCCTTCTGGTAGGGGTCCGCGTCCACGATGGCGCGCGCCTCGGCTTCGTCCTCACAGATGAGGATGAACATACCTTGATCCTCGCCCAGCCGGCCTGCCCCGAACATTTTGCCCTCGGTGGCGAGCTGGTGGTGGTAGCGGAGGTGATTGTGAAAGGGCGCCCGGAGCGCTTCCTCGCTGGCGCCTTTCACCGGTTTTCCGTGTACGCGAAAAAGGGGCATTGTCCTCTCTCTGCATATAGAAATAATCTGGAACGATTCAGGCGATTTTACCTTCCGTGGCGCTCCTTTGTCGATGACCGGCTATGGTATATTGCGTGGTATTCTCCATAGGCCATAGTGAAATCCTTTCTTTTTGTGGAAAGGACTCGCTTATTATTGAGGTGATACTCATGAGACGCACCATTGTCCCCCAAAACTGCCCTGCCCCGGTGAAAGCCCAGTCCGAGGCCATCGAAACGGAACATTTTGTATTCTTCTCCGGCCAGATGCCGACGGATTACGCCGCCGGCCTCGCCCCCGAGACGGTGGTGCCCGGCGAGTTGTCCCTTTGCGGACCGCCCTCCATGGTCAGGCAGACGCGCTACATGCTCCAGCGGATGGAGAAGGTGCTCGAGAGCGGCGGCGTGGGATTCGAGGATCTGGTGCGGATCGAACAATTCATCATCGGCCGCGATCAGGCGCCGTGGTATTCCTCGGCCCGGCAAAGCGTAATGACTAAAGGGCATCCGACAAGCACCCGGGTGTGCGTGAAAGCCCTGGAGGTTCCCGGCGCTTTAATCGCCTGCGACGGCTTCGCGCTGAATCCCCGCTCGGCGTGGACTAAGGAAACCCACGATCTGGATATCGTGCCCGGTGCGCTCACGGGCTACCCCGCGGCCCAATCGGCCGGTCCGTTCGTCTTGATGCCGGGGATGATCGCCACCGACTACGAGACGGGCATCCATCCCGACGCCCGGGTCGATCCCACTTTTTGGCATCAGTCCGCGATCAAGCGGCAGACGGAATATATCGTCAACACCAAGGCGAAGATTCTGGGCGAACTGGGAATGTCGCTCAAGGATATTGTCCAGGTGTCGGTATATCTTTCCCACATGGAGGATCTTCCTGCCTTTGATTATGTCTGGGAATCGTTTTTTCCCGATGACCCTCCCGCCAGGGTTGTTTTCCCCTGTGACGAACTGGCGATCATCGGCTCACGGATTGAGATCAGTTCCATATCACTTCGTCCGGACGGCGGCCTAAAGCGGCAAACCATCATGTCGGATTCCGTGCCGAAGCCTCTCTTCCATGAACCGCACGGCGTCAAAACCGGGCCTTATCTTTGGCTCTCGACCCAGATGGCCGCCGACGAGGGAGGTCTTGCAAAGGAGGCCCGGGTCAATCCGTCTCTTCCGTGGTATGGCTCGCCCATCAAGTCACAGACCCGCTATCTCCTCAAAAACGCAGACGCCATCTGCCGGGAGGCCGGGGGAAGCCTTGCCGATGTGGTGAGGAGCCAGACGGTATTTCTCGACATGGCGGATTTACACGGCGCCTTCGAGGTCTGGGAAGAATCGTTCCCCGGCGGGGCGCCCGTTAACTTGAGCGCTGAGGTAAGCGGTCCGATGCCGGTTCCGGGATGCCGGATTCTATCGGCCCTGACCGCCTATATTCCGGATTAAGAGAAGCGTGTTTTTTTGCGTTCAAGGAGTTCTCGATGCCGAGGATTTATCTCGAAGGAAACGCAAGACAGAAAGAGCGGGCTTTTTCGCCGGCCGTTATCACAACCGGTGGGCGTCAGGTCTGGCTCGCGGGCGTGGGCAGGACCATGGATGAGGCGGGGAACCAGCTTCATGGCGATTTCGACGCGCAGGTCCGCGCCTCATTCCGTGCCATCGGGGAAGTCCTGGAGCGATGCGGCGGAAAACTCGAGGATATCGTTACGATGACGGTGTTCATTCTCGATGTGCGCCACGGGGATCGATTCACGGCGATTAGAAAAGAGTTTTTTCCCGGCGACGCGTCCGCCAGCGCGCTCATAACCGTCAAGGGCTTCGCGCGTCCCGAGATGATGGTCGAAATCCAGGCGATTGCCGTTTTGGGGGATGAATAATTTTTCGGCCTGGGAAAGCTTTTGAAATGGTTCACTTTAAGCGGATAGGTCGTGCTTGCTTGATGAAAAGCGCTCTGTTAGATTTATTATATTCAAACAAATGGCTACTCTGGGGAGGTTGATGCAACGGGTTTCTATTGTGGTTCTTGGTCGCATGATCGGGGAGGTCCGATTGTGCCGAGGTGGTTTTTCCCTTGCGATATTCAAGCAAGGAAGGAGGGTTGAAATGAGGAAATTAGTCTGTGCGGTTGCTGTGGTGACGATGGTTTTATCCGTTTCTTTCAGTGCCTACGCGGCGAAAGTACGGTTGTCCACGAACCGGAGCACCCAGGCAGTCGTGAACGAAGTGGCTTCACAGAAAGGCTTTTTCAAGGAGGAGGGGCTTGACGTTAAGGTCTTCGCCGAAAGCTCCGGAAGCGCCTCCCTCCAGGCTGTTATCGGCGGCTCGGCCGACATGGGTGTGGGCCTTCACTCCCGCGTTATTCAGGTTCTCGCCAAACGCCTCCCGCTCTGTGTAATCGGAATGGTGCAGTACGGCCTTACGTCCAAGATCCTCGTTCCAATCAAGGATAAGACATCCAGGACCATGGCCGATTTGAAGGGCAAGCGGCTTGCGGTCCAGGTTGGCTCGGGGACATATGTCGCATGGCGGATTTTACTCAAATACCAGGGTCTCAAGGAAAAGGATTACATCGTCAAGAATCTGAAGACGAGACTCATCCCCGCGACGTTCCAGTCCGGTTCGATTGACGTGGCCGTGGCCTGGGAGCCTTATGCCTCAATCATGGTTTCGAAGGGGCTGGCCCGCGTGCTGATTACGAACGACGAGTGGTCGAAAGTCGGAAAAATCGTTTACCCGGTGTTCCTGTATGCCAACTGCGATTGGGTGAATAAGAACAAGGCCACCACGCAAAAATTCGTGAACGCTTGGCTCAAGGCGATTAAATTCATCAATACCAATAAAAAAGAGACCGTCGATATCATGGCGAAGGCCTACAAGGGATGGGGACTGACCATTCCGAGGGCCAAGGTGAAAGCCGGTGTCTATACACGAGGCTATGATAAGGTCACGTTCGATGCCGATGTGATGACCGACACCAAAAACTTCGCCCAGACGATGTTCGACATCAAAAAGATCAAGTTTATCCCTGATTTCAAAAAAGCCTTGATGCCCGAATTCACTAATAAGGCACTTGGTAAATAACCAGCCTGTTGCCCGGATAGGGCCGGTGCGATTTCGGTAATTCAGCGGGAGGGGCGACCCTCCCGCTGAATTGATTGTATTTCTCCACCGGTGATCGGGATTTTGCGCTTTGGCCGAAGTTGTTCGGCGGGAATGAGAACGAAGATGTCCAAACTCGTGGTTAAAGACCTCCACAAGTCCTACGTGATCAACGAAGGCTTCGGGGTGCGCTCCCGTGTGCACGCTCTGCGAGATCTGAATATGGAGGTGAACGAAGGCGAACTTCTCACGATCATCGGTCCCAGCGGCTGCGGGAAGTCCACCTTCCTGATGGTGGTCGCGGGAATTCATCCCTTCGATTCCGGAACCTTGCTTCTCGACGGAAAGCCGATAACCGAGCCCGGTCTGGACAGGGGCGTCGTGTTTCAGGATTTCGCGCTCTTCGCCTGGAGGTCGGTCCGGGACAACGTCAAATTCGGGTTGTCGATGAAAGGGTTGCCCGAGGAGGAACAGGACCGGATCACGGACCATTATCTCAATCTTGTGAATCTTACTGAGTTCGCCGATGTGTTTCCGCACCGCCTTTCGGGCGGGATGAAGCAGCGGGTGGGAATCGCCCGCGCCATGGCGACGGAGCCCGAAATATTGCTGATGGACGAACCTTTCGGCTCTCTGGACGCCCAGTCACGCAAGATCCTGCAAGTTCAGCTTCTCGACATCTGGCGGGAAACGAAAAAAACCATTGTGTTCATCACCCACAGCGTCCGCGAGGCCGTTTTTCTCTCCCAAAGAGTGGTGGTGTTGAGCAGTCGTCCGGGGCGTGTGGTGGAAACCATCACGATAGATCTTTCTTACGAGGATCGCATTTCCCTCTCCAGCTCGTTGATGGACTACGAGAGGCACCTTGAAAAACTTATCGAGGAACAGCTTGAAGACGATTTCGGAATGTCGATGAACGTATCAATGCCCGCTCCGAAGCATCCTGGATTTGCCAAAGACGAGATGTTGGACTGAACGGGGAGGCAGCGTTCCGAAATGACCAACTCCGGCGCAACTCTCATGCAGTTGGCTCGCGCATCCTCTGAGCGGGTCGATGTGGCCTCCGGTCTTAAACTCCTCTTGCGGATGGTGGACATCCCCTCTCCGACGGGATTCGAATCCGAAATGGCCGAGTTCATGTTCGAGCAATACGAAGCGCTCGGTATGCGTTCGATCCGCCAGGAGCTTTCACCCGGCCGCTTCAACGCCGTGGGAATCCTCCCCGGAAGCGGAGGCGGACCGACGCTCATGCTCAACGGCCACATGGACACATCCTACCGGGGCGATGAGGAATATCTGTCCGGCCCCGGCTACAAGCCCAAAGGTCTGCGGGAAGGCGACTGGCTCTATGGTTTGGGCGTGAAAAACATGAAGTGCGGTCTCGCCGCTTTTTTGACAGCCATACGGGCCATCGTGGAATCGGGTGTGGAGCGGCGCGGCGACATTGTGTTGGCCGCCGTTGTGGGTGAGGTCGAAAAGGCGCCGGTGGATGAGTTTCAGGGCGTGGAATACTCCGGTTACGGAGTGGGGACGAAACATCTCGTGGCTCACGGGCAGGTGGCTGACTATTGCATCCTGGGCGAGCCGACCGGCCTCCAGCTTGGGGTGGGCCACATGGGAAGCACCTGGGTCAAAATCACAACGCGGGGGACCGTATCGCACACGGGCTATATCCATAGGTCCCGGCCCGTCAGCGCCATAGATAAGGCGGTAAAAATATATCAGGCTATAAAAGAGTGGATTCCTTCCTATCAGGAGCGCCACGAGTATCTGGGTGAGCGCCCGAATGTCAACATCGCCGCTATGCGGGGTGGTTGGCCGTGGCGGGCGGCCCGCAATCCCATCGAGTGCAGTCTCTATATCGATGTCCGGACGCTTCATGACCAGAATTCGGTAGATGTAAAGCGGGAGCTCGAGGAAATTATCGAGGGTCTGCGCTCAACCGATGGGGACCTCGAGGCCGAGGTGGAACTCTATGTGACGAACCCCGGCGTTGCGCTTGACCCCTCCAGCCCGGTCGCGGGGGCGGTCTCGGCGGCCCACGAGATGTTGACGGGCGCTCCTCCCGCCCGGGTCTACAAGCATACCGGCCACGATGCCACCCACCTTGAAAAAGGCGGAATCACCACCATCGTTTATGGACCGGGGGGCCGTAGCCAAGAAGGAGGGGTCTGGGGTTGGTCAAAGGATATCGGTGAGCATTTGCACGTGGATGAGTTTGCTGCCTGTGCCCGCGTCTATGCAGCTGCGGCGGTGGAGATTTGCGGGCAAGGAACCGTTGAAGTTTGAAATAATTAATATTCTCGGAATATCATCAAGGTGACGTTGGGGGAAAAAATGGCTCAAGGCGATGTGAGGTTAAACTCCGAGGCGGTGGAAATTATAGATGAGGGCAAGGGCAAGTGGATGTATTACCTCTCGACCCTATGGGAAAATACCTGGCCTCTTTTGGCCCTGTTTGTTCTCTGGGACCTCCTCGCGCGCTCGGGAGTTATCCACAAGGCGCTTTTTCCGACAATCACCACGGTAATCGTAACGATAGGACACCTTTTCACCGAGGGGATTCTGATTCCGGATATCCTCGCTTCCCTGTCGCGTCTCATTCTCGGCGGAACGATCGCCTGTCTGCTCGGTACGGTTTTCGGCCTCATCATGGGGACGAACCGGGTCATCGAGAAGATTATGATTCCGCCGCTGAATTTTTTCCTCTCGATACCCGGTATCGCCCTTTATCCCATCGTTATTCTCTTTCTCGGTCTTTCCGAGACGACCCTCATCGCTACGCTGGGGTTCGAGGCCGGTTTGACCGTTCTGGTGAACACCTGGACGGGAGTGAAATCCGTTCCGCCTAATATGCTTTATGCGGGGCGTGTGTTGGGAGCCAAGGGATGGGATTTTTTTCGGCGCGTTCTGTTTCCCGCGGCCCTCCCATCCATCATCACGGGTTACCGCCTGGGATTTTCCCGTGCATGGCGGATTCTGGTCGCCGGCGAGCTGCTCGTCTCGCTGGGTACGGGCCTCGGCTACCGGATATTTCTGGCCCAGGATTTTCTTCAGATAGATGTCATGTATGCGGGCGTCCTGTTAATCGGCGTTTTTGGGTTCCTGCTCGAGAGAGTCGTACTCCGCTCTCTGGAGGTTTATACGGTCCAGCGTTGGGGGATGATCCGGGAGCTATAGGCCGCCGCCGAAGCCGGCTGCTTCACGGAGGAGCCGGGATTGATTTTCGTGCGTGCGTCCTTGAATTATCTCAACCTTAAAGTTGTCGGATTCCTTGAAATTGACCGCATGCAATAGAGGAGAGCAGCCATGCCGAAGCATATGGAGATGGTGGATTGGTCGGATGCGCCCGATGATTTATCCCAGTCGCACTATGCCGCCGGCGTCGCGGTGACGGGAGGAAAGCTGATTTTTCTCTCGGGATGCACGGCGGCTCCCGCTTATCACAGTCACCCGCACCGGCCCGAGGAATTTGACGATATGCCCCAGGACATGGAAGGCCAGACGAGGGTTTGTCTCGATAAGATTAAAAAAAGCCTTGAAGCCGCCGGCGGCTCCCTCGATAGCGTGGTCGAGGCGACATATTTTTTAAGGGACATGACCGCTCACAGGGACATGGTGAAAGTGAGAAAAGAGTATTTCGGGGATCACCGGCCGGCTTCGACGTGCGTTCAGGTGGTTCGCATGGCTACGGACCCGCGGTGCTTGATCGAGATAAAGGTTGTCGCTGTTGTCGATGGCTAGGGAGAGCGAGTGAACATGGGCGAGATCCGCACGGAGCAATACGAAAAAGTATGGGACGCCATAGACCGGGAAGGATTGGTTCGCTTTGCGAGGGATCTGGTGGATATCCCGAGCGCCACGGGCGAGGAGGAGGAATGCGCCCGTTTCATCGAAGCCCATTTCAAGAAGATGGGATTGAGAGTCCGGATGCAGGAGGTCGAGCCCGGCCGGCCGAATTGCATTGGTACCCTCCCGGGCTCGGGCGGCGGCGCGCATCTTCTCTTCGACGGCCACATGGACACTTCCTATACGGGGCGGGAGGAATTCTTGCCCGACAATCCGGCCTTTCTCCCCAAATCGTTTGAAGAGGACGGCTGGATCTACGGGCTGGGGATCTACAACATGAAAGGGGCGCTGTCATGTTACGCGGCGGCGGTCGCGGCGGTTCAGAGCGCGGGGATCGAACTTCCTGGCGACGTAACCATCGCCGCGGTGGTGGGCGAGATCGAGCGAGGTCCCGTGGACCGCTACCAGGGCGCGCACTACCGGGGAGGCGGCGTAGGGACTGGGTACATGGTGACCCACGGGGGTATTGCCGATCTGGCCGTTATCGGAGAGCCCACTGGCCTGACTTTGCTCCCGGGGCATCTGGGCTATATGTGGAGCAAGATAACCCTTACGGGCTTGCCCTCTCACACCAGCTATTCTCATAAATTTCCCAACACGATTCTTCAGATGACCCGGATCATCGAGACCCTTCACGAATGGGGACAAGACTACCGGGAGCGGCGCAGTTACCGGGGCTACCCGGCGAACCTGAATATCGCCGCCATTGAGGGCGGCTGGCCCTACCGGTGCAGCCGGACGCCGGTCTACTGCACGCTCTATATTGATACTCGCGTTCCCCCGACGGTCAGCATGATGGACGTGAAGAACGAGATTCTCGAGGTGCTCGAAGGAGTGAAGCGCGAGAATCCCGATATCGATCCGGTGCTCGAAACCCTGATGTCGGTGCCGGGGACCGAGGTGGACGAGGATTCACCGATCTACCGGGCGATGGTGAGGGCGCACAGCGCTGTCTTCGGAGAGGGCCCTGAAATTATCTCCGAGGCCTATATCTCGGATGCCACCTATCTGAATCGTTTTGGCGTTCCCGCGCTGAACTACGGGCCTTCGGGCAGGCTCCGCACCACGCCCGAGAGCCGGTGGGACCCGAACGCGGGAGAGCACGTCAGCATCGAGGATCTCTATAATTGCACGCGCGTTTATGCGAGTTTGATTCTGGATGTGTGCGGAGGAGCGAGAAGCGAGGTTCTTGGGAAGTAACCACAATTTCGCCTGTAGATTAGCGATCCATTTATTGAGGAGATTGTCCGATGGTAGAAGGCATCGAAGCGGTCCACCCGAAGCCCGAGGAAGCCCACAATATGCCCTATGCGCCGGGAATTTACGTCGAGGGCGGATGCGACATTTTATTTCTCTCCGGTTCCACGACTTCTCCCCTTTATCATAAGCATCCCCATGTGCCCGAAGAGCATGTTCTGCCGCATGACATCAAGGAGCAGACCCGGCGCGTCATGGACAACATCAAGTCGGTTCTCGATGCGAAGGGCCTTACCTGGCGAAATGTAGTCAAGGTGACCAAATACTTCACGGACAACCGCGAGAGGAACGATGTGAACGCGGTGATGTCGGAGTATTTCGGCGACTGGCGCCCGGCGAGCACGGGGTTGTGCGTCCAGGGCCTGAGCGCTCCGGGGGCCCGTCTTGAACTCGATATGATCGCCATCGCGCCCCGGAAAAAATAATTTATGCGTGGCGAACGGTTAATATGAGGAGGTGTGAGACTCTAATTTGGTTTCCCTGATAATTCCACATTTTTCCCTGTTAAACAGGGAATTGGACGGAGAAGGGCTCACCCTGGACCCCTCCACCGCCATTTTTCGGATGCCGTATATACTTTTGTTGTGGTGTTGCTCGCCATTCCCGTTACTCCCCGCACACTTCCGCGATGCCGGCGCTTGAGGATTTTTCCAAGGCCGGACGAGACGATACGGCGATCTCCGCTCCATTTAACCGGATATCTCTTTCGCCCTGTCAGGCAGTGGCCCAAAATGGTCTTCCCCAAAAGAGCTCTCAGGGATTTCCCGAGCGGACTTCATCAGGAATATATTCTTATCCCCCTTGTAGCGTGAGGGCGGATGGAGTGTTCGCGGAGCATAGCCGGTATGCCTCGATACTTGCCGTAATTTGTTCCTTGTTCTAAGCGAATTATTGGCGGTACTATATGAAAAATCGGCTTGTCAGCGGCTATTGAAGAGGAGGTGGAGCGGTATGAGCGGTCGTATTGCATATGTGAACGGTGAGTTCCTTTCCGAATCAGAAGCCAGGATTTCCATCCTGGATAGAGGGTTTTTGTATGGGGACAGCGTCTATGACGCTTCGCGCACCTTTGACGGCGTTCCGTGGCGGCTTCGCGATCATATCGACCGTCTTTACCTCTCATGCCGGTATGCACGCCTCGATCCCGCCATGAATGCGGATCGAATGGAAGAGCTGACACTGGAGCTTTTGAGTCGGAACGAAGGCGCTTACGGCGAAGGCGAGGAGTTTCGGATTCAGCATTGGGTGACGCGCGGGGGAGGGCTCTCCTCTTCCCCCGTCCATACGCATGGCGCGCACACTGTGGTTATTTTTACCCTGCCGATGGATTATTCCCGGTTTGCAAAGGGGTATATCGACGGCGTACCCGCGCTTGTTACGGGCGTCCGGCGCATTCCAGCCGAGTGTATCGAGCCACGCGCGAAAGTCGGCAACAAAATGAATCACATCCAGGCCGAGTTTCAGGCAGCCGAGGCGGATGCCTGGGCTATCATGCTCGACACGAGGGGGTTCGTGGCCGAGGGGCCCAGCTACAATTGTTTTTTTGTTAGAGACGGCGAATTGCTCACCCCTCCGGAGCATAATTGCCTGACCGGGGTGAATCTGCAGTATGTGTTCGAGCTTGCCCATGAACTCAATATTCCCATCAGGCGGGTGGACCTCACCCGCTACGATCTTCTCACGGCCGACGAGGCTTTTTTTACCGGGAACAGCATCTGCATCTTGCCCGTGAGTTTAATCGACGGAGCGCCGATGGCGAAAGGGGCTCCCGGGCCAATCACCCGCAAGCTCATGGCTCTTTGGGCGAGGCAGGTAAAATGCGACTGGGCCAAAAAGGCGGTGGATTCCCTCTGTTGATGCCTTTCATTGTCAATTCCATGATCTTCCGGGGGCCGAATGTCCGAAGAGCCGAATCATGAAATAGATCCCATCACGCTTGAGGTGCTGAACGAATCGTTCATTGCCGTCGTGCGCGAAATGCGGGCCAACATGGTACGGACCGCGTATTCGTCCATCATCTATGAAGGCCATGATTTCTCCTGCGTCTTGGTGGATGGCGAGGGCCAGCTCGTGGCCATGGCCGAAGACAATCCGGTCCACATCTTTCCCATTCCGATGGAAGTGGGGGAGATGCTCAAGCGGTTCGGCGATGAAATTCATCCGGGCGACGTGTTTTTGCATAACGATCCGTATACCGGTGGTACGCACCTGAACGATGTGGCAATGATTTCACCGCTTTTTGGCGGCGGTGAGATGATGATCTATCCTGTCGTCCGGGCGCACTGGGGAGATGTTGGCGGGACGACGCCTGGCAGCATTTCGGGGAAGAACACCGAAATCCTGCACGACGGAATACGCATACCCATTCTGAAAGTGATCGAACGGGGGAAGTTGAACCGGGGTGTTGTCGATCTTTTGTTTCACAATATGCGTGTTCCCGATGAGCGGCGGGGCGATTTTTATGCGATGCTGGCGACCTGCCACACGGCCCACCAACGGCTCGAAGAGTTGGCCGGCAAGTATGGATGGAGACTCATTCTCGCCGCAAAGCAACGCCTGCTTGATAGGGCGGAAGCCTCCATGCGCCGCCGCATCGCGGCCATACCCGACGGTGATTCTGTCTTTGAACATTTCATGGATCACGACGGCCACTCCCTCGATCCCATACGCATTCGCGTAAAGGTGACGATATCGGGCGATGAGTTGGCGGTCGATTTCAGCGGAACCGACCCGCAAAACGAGGGCGCCTACAACGTCGGCCCCGCGATGGCCCCCTCGGCGGCATTTAGCGTCATCAAGGCGTTTCTTGATCCGAAGGGCGCGGTCAATCAAGGGGCGTTTCGTCCTCTCGAGATCGTTACCGAGCCCGGTTCTCTCCTTGACGCGCGCTATCCGGCAAGTTGCGCGGGTTCGATGGAGGTAAGTCACGCGATAGTGTCGGCGTTGATAGGCGCCGTCGGCCGATTTTCGCCGAATTCGGTGACGGGTGATTTAAAGGGCACATCGAATCATATTTACATTGGCGGAAACGACCCCCAAACCGGCAAGCCCTTCCTTTTTTATGAGTTTCCGGCAGGTGGAACGGGGGGCTTCGAGGAACACGATGGGAACAACGCCACCAGAAATTTCACGGAAGGTGACTTCGCTTCCATTCAGTCGATTGAGGTGATCGAGCAAGCTCACCCCTTGAAGCTGAGGAAGGTTTGCCTCCGCGAGGATTCGGGGGGCGCCGGACTGCACCGGGGAGGGCTGGGGCTGCGCCGCGAGGTGGAAATTCTGGCGGACGATGCGCTTCTCTCGATATCCTCGGATAAAAATATGATCCCTCCTTTCGGGGTATTCGGGGGCGGACCGGGAAGTCCGAACCGGTTTGCCGTCGAAAGAAACGGCGAAACTCTCCCCCCTTCCGAAACGCCTGGCAAGGCGGCGGGTTTCCGTCTGCGGCGGGGAGATGTCGTCATCATCGAAACTTCGGGAGGAGGCGGTTTCGGCGATCCCCTCGACAGAGATCCCGAGCAGGTCTTTGGCGATACGATTGCCGGCTACGTATCGGATGAAGACGCCCTCCGGAAATATGGCGTTTTCCTCCGAGGTTCCGCCGTGGACGAAGAACAGACCCTTTTACATCGCTGTACCATCCTGATGAACAGAAATTCACTGAAGGCCGTTCAAAAAAAAGAAATACACCGTAAAAACTCTCGCCGCCGGTGCCATGTGCATCCCGAAAGCGCGAAGCGCATGACCCTTTCGCAAGACGCCCTGGTTGAAATCAGGGGGAGATTGGGCGCGCCCCTGCGCGCCTGGATTGAAATTGACTCCGAAATGGCCAGGGAGTCGCTGGGTTTGGATTCTTTGGGGTTGACTATTGTCGGTGTGAAACATGGAGAAGAGATTTTTATCGCCCCGATCAAGATTTGATTTCCCTCGCCTTGACGATGGAAAATGGTTTTTCCATGAGCCGCCAAGAGAAAGCAGGAGGATAGCCCCACCTTGTATCTCGTCGGAATCGACACGGGAGGGACCTTTACGGATCTCGTTTTCTATGATGAAAACGAGGGAACTATGAAGGTTTCGAAATTACTTACCGTCCGTGAGAGCGAAGATGAGGTATTTTTTGAAGCTCTGGGTAGTCTGAATTTCGACATCGCGTCGATTGACAGAATAACGCACGGGACAACCGTGGGTACCAACGCGCTTTTAGAGAATACAGGCGCACGAATGGCCCTGATTACCACATCGGGTTTTCGCGATGTTCTTGAGATCGGCCGGACGCAGCGTTTGGTTCCGCGGAGTCTTTTCGATCCGAAATTTGTCAGGCCAAGACCGCTCGTTCCC
>JAPYQX010000392.1 GCA_029937135.1 Nitrospinota bacterium | reverse complement strand
GGTTCACGGCGGCCTTGGTCGCGCAGTAAAGCGCCCGGTTCGCCCGCGCACGAGAACCCGATACCGATCCGATCATGAGAATCTGTCCGCTTCCCCGGGGGAGCATGACCCGGGCCGCTTCACGCGCCGCGAAAAAGTATGATTTCGCGTTCACCTCGAACATGAAATCGATATCCTCGTCGTCTATCTCCACAATCGACTTGAAATTCCGAACGCCCGCGCAATTCACCAGGATGTCGAGGCCACCGAGGAACTCCGCTCCCTCGCGGACGGCGGCGGCCGCTTGGCGGCCGTCCGAGAAATCGTATCCCTTCCCTCCCGCGCGGACCCCGGAGGCGGCGCACGCGTTGATCGTCTCGCCGAGGGCTTCGGCGTTAGCGCCGCCCACGGCCCAAATGTTGGCTCCCGCCGCCGCGATGCGGCGAGTGATGGCGGCCCCCATGCCCGAGGAGGCTCCCGTCACGACGGCGTTTTTTCCCGTGAGTGTTTTGTCGGTCATTTATCTACTCAGGCCGGGATTAACCGGCGGTGATGCCGCCGTCGATCATCACGATGGCGCCGCTCATGAAGTTATTCGAGGGGGAGACGATGAACAGGGCGGTGTCGGCGATTTGTTCGGGGAGGCCAAAGTCCCGGATAGGGATTTTGTTGATCCGGCTCTTGTAGAATTCCGGATCGTTTTCGAGCATCACTTTTACGCGGCCGCTGCGGATGGGCCCCATCGCCATGCAATTGACCCGCAGGCCGGAGGGACCCAGCTCGATGGCGAGGTTTTTCGTCAGGGCGTGCATGGCGGCCTTGGTCACGCCGTAGAGGGAGAAATTCGGGGTGCCGTGCTCGCCGGCGTCCGAGCCAATCATCAGGATGTGGCCGCTTCCCTGGGGGAGCATGATGCGGGCGGCCTCGCGCGAGGCGAAAAACGCCGATTTGGCGTTTACCTCGAATAGAAGATCGATGGCTTCGTCCTCGATATCGACGAAGGCGCTCAGGTTCCGCGTACCCGCCGAGTTGACCAGGATATTCAGCCCGCCGAGGTATTTCGCGCCCTCCTTCACGAGGGTGGCCGCGTTCCTCGAGTCGGAAAGATCGTAGAGCGCCCCGCTCGCCCTGATGCCGTGGGCGGCGCAGGCGTCGATTGATTTTTGAAGGCCCTCGGCGCTGCTGCCGCCGGCCACCCAGATATCGGCTCCCTCCGAGGCGAACCTCTCGGCGATTGAGGCCCCGATGCCCGAGGAGCCGCCCGTAACCACCGCTTTTTTTCCTTCGAGAATTCCACCGGCCATGATCCGTATCCTTTGTCTTTTTCGTTGAAGCGAATTGAATTGAGACCCGAATCATAGCATTTTGGACGAAAATGACCACGAGGTTTGGCCTTCAAGAATCTTTTACTTCCACGAGGCTTAGCCTCCACGAGGTCTTGCGCATCAATTTCGATTATGATGACTGCGTCTGATTTCGCTTAGGCTCATGCGCTTAGATTCATGACACTTGAATTCATGCCACTTCATTTCATGAGGGAGGGAACGACCCATGCCCAAGACGATTGAGCACGTCCACTGGCCCGCCGCCCCGGATATGTGGATGCCCTACGCCCCGGCGATCAAGGTCACCGGGGGAACGACGGTGTATTTTGCGGGCGTAACCGCCGCGCCCGTCTATCATCATCATCCGCATCGCCCCGAGGAGTTTGATGCCATGCCCACTGATATGGCGGGTCAGGCGCGCGCCGCCCTCGAAAACCTCAAAAAGGGTCTGGAGGCCGTTGGCGCCACGTTCGAGGATGTGGTTACGGTTTCACGCTATCAAACCGACCTGACTGATCAGGACGATCTCAACCGAGTCTGGGGGGAGTATTTCGGGGACAACAAACCGGCGACGACATCCGTCCAGGTGGTTCAGCTCGCCACCGACCCGCGCTGCCTGATTGAGATCAACGCCGTCGCCGTGATCGACTGATGCTGATGTCTGGGCAGGTCTCTTAGCTTGCGGCTTCTTTTTCCTCCCGCTCTATCGCGGGCTGCAAAGGGGCGGGCTACAAAGTCGCGGGCCATAAAGGAAATATTGTGAATCGAGCGAACGAGCGCGAGAGTTCCTATGCCTGGGTGATCGTGGCGCTTTGTTTTTTCGCCATGGCCATTCCGATGGGAATTCGCTCCACATTCGGCCTGCTGATTCGGCCCTGGGAGGTGGAGTTCGGCTGGGACAGGGCGGCCATCAGCCTGGTGGGTTCCATCGGGTTTCTGAGCAATGGCGTCGCCAGGGCGATTTCGGGGCGCTGGGCCGATATTTACGGCCCCCGGGTGGTATTCGTCGGCAGCTTTATTTTCATGGCCGTATTCACCGTGGCTATGGGATTCATCCAGAGTCTCTGGCACATCTACCTCGTGTTCGGGGGTGGACTACTGCTGGCGGCCGGGGGCTCGGCCAACGTGACCGCGGCGGTGGCGATCTCCCGCTGGTTTACTCGGAACCGGGCGCTCGCGATTGGTGTCGTCGCCGCCGGCGGGGCTGCCGGCCAGCTCGTATTGCTGCCCGCGTTCGCGGCGTTCATGGAACGCTACGGCTGGCGGACGGCTTACTTCTGGTCCGGGGCGGCGGTGCTGATCATCGCGGTTCCAATATTCTTGCTTTTCTTCAGGGA
>JAPYQX010000034.1 GCA_029937135.1 Nitrospinota bacterium | reverse complement strand
GCATTGGCTTCTGGGGTAACATAAGGAGTGGTATCACTATCGGGGGCAGGTCAGTATGAGAAGCGTTTCGTGAAGAGAAGGGTAATTGTACACAGCGGAAGCGATAGAGAATTATAGCGAAAACAAAAGTGTAGGAGGGAAATCAGTGGTGATTTGGCGGGTAAAAAAATTCATAATATATTTTTATGTCCTTACGCGGTAAAGCCACTATCTGTAGCCGCCTCCAGAGAAAGGAAAGTTAGGGGGTCTCCCCTCCTCCCCTCTCAGCTTCTCGTAGAGGTGTCTGTTTTACTGTCTATTGGTGGTCCATAACCGTACACAACCACACATACAGGCATATAGACCAAAAAAATCAGAAAACCCGCGCCAGCGCTCAACATTCGAGCAATGACGCGGATTTCCGAAAACGCTTTAGAAGGATTAGAAGTCCGTTGCTCTATCCAGCTGAGCTACGGGCCCTCATGAACTCTGACGCGAAGATGAAAAAATTCAGCCCAATCCTCCCCCCCGCTGAGCTAAAAACACCCAGATAGTCACACCCGGAATCAAGGCTGTCAATAAAGGAACCCAAACCACGGAGGCACCGATAACCGGCGCTGAAGAGAGGACTTTCCGGCCGGGAGAGTCTTGATTCCGCAGACTTCAGGACCGGAAAGACCGCAGGAATTCTCCAATGAATGTTGAACCCGCACGCCACAGGAAAAGGGAGATGCCGTTCAGCCGTAAAGCCGCACCGGGACCTTTCGGCCCCGCCCCACAAGGAGCGCTCCTCCCCCATACCCCCTTATTTTTTCTGATGAATCAAGTATAGGTGAACGCCCCGAAATGTCCAGAAATTTCCGAAATTTTCTATGAAAATCGGCGGATTCCATCAAAAAAAAGACGAACATTACTACTAATGTGAGAACAATAATATATTTTAATCATAATTATTCCTGCCGGCTCCGCCCCGGAATCCCTCTGGTGCTCCCCGGCGGGAACACGATCAAAGCGAAAAGTCTCGCCAATCCGGAAAAGGGCAACTGGAAGATCCCCCACCCGGACGCTTTTCGGACCGCTCAAAAAAGGACTGCTCCGTAGCGCAGGATCAGGAGAAAACCAGCGATGCCAAGAAGCCCGAGAACCAGCCGCTCGAAAATCAACTCCGAAAGCCGGCGGCGGAATCGTGTCCCAACATATAAACCGGCCAGCGCCGGCAGGAGCATCAACAAACTGTTTCGCCAGGCTCCCGCGGCATACAAGTCATGCCAGGCGAATGTTGAGACCTGGATTATCGACAGGGTCGCAGCGATGGTATTGAGCAAAAATACAAACGCCTCGCGCTTGACCCCGAGCGTGTTCAAATAAAAAATAATGAATGCCACCGGCATCATGATCATCCCGAAAATAAAACCGATAAGAGCGCCTATTCCGGCCCCGAACGCGTTTTGACCCGCCTCGGAAAATCGAGGAGGCTTCCATCCCGAAAATCGCATCACAATAAAAAAGATGACCATGATTCCGATTGCGGCGCGGACAGGCTCGGGATCGACCCAGATCAGCACTTTTACCCCGATGGGCACGCATACGAATGCGATGGGAAGCATCCAACGAACCCGCCTGATCTCGCGGTATTCCCGGACCGTGGATGCCGCCGTCGCAATGTTCAACATCAAAACGGGAAGTGAATTGAGGACTATCGCCTCTTGCGGTGTTATCACCAGGGCCAGGACAGGAACCACAATCAAGGTGATTCCGAAACCGGCCGTGCCCTTCACGAAACCGGCAAAAAAAAGAGCGCCAATCACCAAGGACAAAAATAGAGGGGAGAGTACAGACACGAAGCCGCTCCTATTCCATGAATTTATACGGGACCGGCTTCATGAACCGAAAAACTAGGCGAAGGGTTTTCGCCGAACCTTGCCCTCGCCCGCGATTGCCGCCTTCAACAACAGGATCGACACATTGGTCTGCGGTATGAGGCGAATAAAGTGGTCTAGTTTTTGCTCGATTAGATCAATCTCGTTTTCGGCCATGCCCAGATCAGCCACTTTTTCACGGGTGAGTTCCACGGAAAAAGGAAACTCCTGGGCGGCGGCCCCCGCCGCGCCTTGAGACAAACTGACGGTGATTTCAAAACCCTTTTTTTTCTGCTCTTCTCGGACAAAATCCCATGCCCGGTTAATCAACTCGGGATACCGGGCCAGCGCACGCCAGATGCTGGGAACTCCCCCAAAACCCGTTTCCCGCCGAATCTGTTCATACACCTCGTTGATTTCCTCTCCGGCTTCATCGCTCTCCAAAAGATCGGGCGTGGTCATTCCGGTGAAGGCGCCCCCCGTCAGAGGCTTGAGGTCTTCGTCAAATCCGGGCGAAACTCCGCCGATTTTCATCCCGCCCAGGGCCCCCCTGAGAGCGGCCACGAGGATCAGATTTTTCGGGTTGCCATAATTGTACACATCGAGGATCCGGTTGATTTCCTCTATTCGATTCTCGCTGTAGCCGTACTCCTCATCGAGTTCTTCCTCGAAATCGGGAACATCCTCCGGCATCGGAGGCGTCATCCGCATGCGGAGGCTGTCCGCGCACCTCTCGAAATAGGTGATCGACGCGTTGGGCCGAAGCGCCTCCCAGGCAGCTTCGAAATAACGCTCATGCACCGCGAGTGTCCGGTAAACGAAGCTCACCTGCGTGGTGCGAAGCGTCTGACGGATATCTTCGTATATTTCCGCGGTGCGGCCCGAAGCGGCCTGTTCCGAAATTTCATCCAAATGGAAATTTGTCATGGGGTCACCCTGCCTTCCATAAAATTCAAAACGCCCGCGCTTCAAACGCTGCATCCGGGCGGAATTGGCTCACGTCCGAAATCAAATCCGGAAGAGTATAGGCCCCCCCCCCGCCAACGAACAACTCATCGGCAACTGTGGTTTTGAGACCCCAATATGGTCCTTAACACCCTTCAAAGCCTATATTGCATTAGAAGGTCACTCTCCTTTTGGCGCATTTTTCCAGCTTCCCCAGAGGAAAGGTCAACGCCATGATTTACCTGATCCTCGGAGTTCTACTGGTCATTTCAAGCTCCGCCGCCAACGGCCCGCCCCTGTTGAGAGCCGTGCATGCCTACTTCAATCTCGCGGGCAGTATTAAACGGCTGTGCCCCGAATCCGGCTCCACCACCTGGATCCATATCGACACCTCCCGCACGGCCCATACTGTCCTGACCAACGGGCTGGCCGATATTCAAGTAAAAATTGCACCCGGTGGCCCGGGCGGCGGGGATGCGGACAGGCGTGTATTGCCGGAATGAACGAATTGGGCCCTTTGAGGAGATAGGCGCCCGGCTGCCAGAAAGCGAATCCAGATGGCAAACCCATCATTTTCATCGAAAGGAGGCTAGCATGATCAACGAACTTCAATTGATCGGAGCGGTGAGCACCCTGGGATTCTTCTACGTTCTACTGCCGATCGCCTGGTCGGAATATCACCGCTACGCCCACCGTCTTGCGCTCTCATGCCCCGAAACGGGGCTGCAAACGGTGGTGCACATTGATCCGTACTTGGCGATGCGAACCTCCTTGATCGGCGAGCCCAAACTCTCTGTCCGGGATTGCGCCCGGTGGCCCAAGATGAAAAATTGCGCACAAAATTGTCTTGGAGAAGCGGGATCGGGCTGACATCTTGCCCTGCGGTGGAATAATTACCCTGCGAAAAAAGCCGGAGAGCCGGCACGAAATCGCGCCGCAAAAAAAACGCCCCTGAAAATTCGGGGGCGTTTTTTCGTGGGACCAAACAAGAACCCGATGCGAAATTCAACTGAGTTTCTGACTGTCGGGCTCGGGAAATCCATCGGGCCAATTATCGATCATTGCCTGCATGTAATTCTTCAGTTTGGCGGGATCGAGATAAACCGACTTTTGAATCTTGTCCACCTCGCCCTGTTCCTCGACCGGCATATGGAGCGAATCCATGAACCGGTTCCAGGAGTTGAACAGGCAGCTTATCATCGTGAGCTCAATCAACTCGGTTTGGGTAAACTCCTTTTGAACCGTCTCGAAAATATCATCGCGCTCGCGGGCCGTGTTTCGGGTGACATGCTCCGCCCAGAGGACAGCTGCTTTTTCCCGCCCCGAAAGAAGGGAAGAACTCATATAATCGTCCGAAACGATGGCCGCGATCTGAGCCTCGGTGATTCCCGCCGCTTGACCAAGCGACGTGTTGTGAGTCAGTCAGTAGTTGCAGGCGTTTATGTGACTTGTCTTGATGACGGCCATCTCCTTGATTTTGCACGAGAGGACGCTTCCCGCCCCCTCCCGCTGCATGGCCGCGTTAAACAGGAGCAACATCCTCCCCAGGAGCGGAACATTACCCAGAACCCGGAACGAATGCGGAACCCGGCCCAACATCTGTGTCGTCGCCTCATAGAGGCGGGCGGTTTCGCCCTCGGCTTCCTCCAGACCAACCTGGCTTACCCTGGACATCAAAAACCCTCTTCACAAGAATAAAAACGGTGGGCCTGCCTGTTCATTCGCACATCGGTCAATTTTTCACTTCGAGTTCGGCGGCAATCCACTCCCGAAACGCCGCGAGCGCCAACCCGCGGTGGCTGATCCGATTTTTGGTCCCGGGATCAAGCTCGGCGACGCTGCACTCCCGTCCGGGAAGATACATGATCGGATCATATCCGAAACCCCCTTCGCCCCGGGGCGCCCTCAACACACACCCGGACATCACCCCCTCGAAAAACGCGGTCTCCCGGCCGGGCCGGCAAAACGCCAGGGCGCAAACATAACGAGCCCCGCGCCGGATATCCTCCACACCCTCAAGACGCTCGAGGAGCAGGCGGTTGCGCCCTGCGTCATCGAGACCCTCGCCGCCGAACCGGGCAGACAGAACACCAAGCTCTCCGGGGAGCGCTTCCACCTCGATACCCGAATCGTCCGCCAGGGCGGGGAGGCCCGCGGCCCTGGAAACGGCCTCGGCCTTCAGCCATGCATTCGCGGAATAGGTGGCGCCGTCCTCGGCGACATTTACATCAATTCCAGCCTCGTCCCGAGAGAGTGCGGTAATCGGGAGACCTTCGAGTGCGAGCCTGAGCTCGCGGACCTTGCCGGCATTTCGGGTTGCTAACACTATTTTCATGCCGCGCCAACCCCTCAGGCACCGTCGAGGTGGTGGGCCTGAATCTCGAGGAGTTGGTTGATCCCCTTCTCCGCCAGCGCAATCATCTTGTTCATCTCGGATTTTTTAAAGGGTTCGCCCTCGGCCGTCCCCTGAACCTCAACGAAACGGCCCTGCCCCGTCATGACGACGTTCATATCCACATCAGCCTCGACATCCTCGCCGTAGTCGAGATCGAGAATCGGCGTCGTTCCGATAATCCCGACACTCACGGCCGCGACGGAGCCGATCAGGGGGGATTTTTTCAACCCCCCCGTCTTCAGCAACGTATCCACCGCACGGCAAACCGCCAGATACCCTCCCGTAATCGAGGCGCAGCGCGTTCCTCCGTCGGCCTGGAGTACGTCGCAGTCGATATACAGCGTCCGCTCGCCGAGAAGGGCCAGATCCACGATGGCTCGCATCGAACGGCCGATGAGACGCTGAATCTCCATCGTCCGGCCGGACCTTGACCTCGAACGGGGAACCCGGGATGTTCCACTGCCCGGAAGCATGGAATACTCAGCCGTCACCCATCCCTCCCCCGAGCCTCTCTTGTGCGGGGGAACTGAATCCTCGGTCGTGGCCGTACACAGCACACGAGTGTTGCCCATCGAGAAAAGACAGCTGCCCAGCGCCGTCTGGATGTAGTCGGTCTGCACCTTGACCTCGCGGCACTCGTCCGGCATCCGGCCATCCGAGCGTATCAAAGGACCGATGCCGGACCCGTCTTTTTTTCTGGCGTTACTCGCCATGACATATCTCCCAGAGCTATTTTAATTTAGGACAGGCGAATCTTACGGGTCTTTATGGGCGGATGCCAGCCACAGACGGAAAACCGAGTAGCCGTTGGCGAAAGGGACGTAATTTTTCCAGATCAAAATTAAATTTTACGGCAAAAAGGTAATCGGGCTCATCCACTCCTCACCGCCGGCGCCCTACCGGGAGGCGGAGGCATGCCTCGGCGGCATGCCTACCAGGGATCGAAGCATGGCGACGAGATTTTGTCCCACCACATAGATGCAGGGCACCAGAAACAGCGTAAATAGCGTAGAGATTGAAAGACCGCTCATCACGACGACGCCCAGCGGCTTGAGCATTTCGGAACCCTGCCCCCAGCCCAGCGCCAGCGGGAAGAGAGCGCATACCGTCGTCAATGTGGTCATCAGAATGGGGCGCAACCGGGTCGAGGCGCCTTCGACGATGGCATCATACATTTCTCTCCCGTCTCCCCTCAGCCGCTCGATGTAGTCCACCATGACAATCGAGTTATTTACGACGATTCCTACCAGAAGGATCAAACCAATCAGGACCGTTGAGCCGAACGACGTGCCGGTGAGGTAGAGCCCGTAGAGGGCGCCCGAGAGAGCGGGCGGAATGGCGAAAATAATAACGAAGGGGTTGATCAGCGAGTCGTACTGGACGGCCATGACGACATAGACCAGGAAAATGGAAAGGAGCGCCAAAATCAATAGCTCGCGGTTCGATTTCTTTAAATTCTCCTCGTCGTCGCCGGGAAGGATAAAGTAGCCGCGCGGAATCTTCATACCGGCGAGACGCGCACGCACATCCCGGCTCACATCTCCCAGCGAACGGTCCTGGATATCGCCTGTAACCTGAACAATCCGGTTCTGGTCCGTCCTGACGATGACGGAACTGCCCGTGCCGTAGCGCACCTCCGCAACGTGGCTCAGGCGGGTGGGCTCGCGCCCAACGGGGAAGAGCGGCAGATTTTCCAGATCCTCCTCGCTGTTAATTTCGGTATCCGATATTTTCACGCGAACCGGAACCCGAATATCCTCCCGGTTCAGGTAGGTGGCCACCGAGCCGTCGATGGCCGTGCTCACCGTTTGGCCAACCTCCTCGACCGAGAGACCCAGTTCGGCGGCCCGCTCACGGTTGATCTTGATGTGAAATTCCGGACGGGGCTTGCCCTCGTTCATCTGAACATTATTAAGACCGGGTACCCCCTGAAGGCGGTCCACCAGCTCCTCGGCAAGTTGGTTGAGAACAGTGAGATCCTCCCCGCGGACCCCGAGCGAGAAGCTCTTATTGTGCCGGTTGTTGGAGGTTCTGAGCCCCCGGACACGGCTCTTGTAGGCGTATATTCGCGCGTCCGGATATTCGAGCTGGGAAAGCCGGGGCCTGAGCTTCCGCACATAGGCGAATACGCTGACCCCCTGTTTAAGGTTCACTGCGATCCGTCCCCTTGAAGCCGACGCTGAGAAATTCCGCCCGAAGAGGCGCCCCCCCGCCGTGGCGAAAACCTTGTCCACCTCCAGGTCCTTGAGAAGCATGTCGTGAACCCGCCGGGTTACTTCCTTGGTGTACTCGAGTTTCCCCCCCGGCGAGAAGCGGATATCCACCGTGACGCGGCCGTCGTCCACCTTGGGGAGCAGTTCGTTTCCAAGCTGGTCCATCAGCAAATAAGCGCTCGAGCAAAGCGCCAGCGCCACGACAATCACCAGCCAGCGCACCCGCAGGACCGGCCTCAAAACGGCCCGGTAAGCCACGATGACTTTTTCCACGAACCAGGCAAAGAACCGAAACAGCGGAAAGCGGCTGAGGCCGCTCGTCATCGGCAACTGGAGCATCCGGGCCGAGAGCATGGCCACCACGGTGAGGCCGATGAACAGGCTGCATATAAAAGCGAACGTAATGGTCAGAATCAGCTCCCGGAAAAGAAGAGCGACATAACCCGATACAAGAAGGAAGGGAACCACAGCCGCCACGTTGGTCAGGGTCGAGGCAATCATGGGGGCCTCCACCTCTTTCGCGCCGGCCTCGGCCGCAACGACCGAATCTTCTCCCATGTCCTGATGCCGGGAGATGTTCTCAAGCATGACAATGGCGTTATCGACGAGCATGCCGACACCAAGGGCAACTCCCCCGAGGCTGAAAATATTGAACGTAAAGCCGAACATCCACATGAGGAAAAAGGTGAACACCGAGGCCACCGGGATCGCAAGTCCGATGATGAAGGTGCGGCGCAGGCTTCCGAGGAACAGGACCACCACAATGATGGCCAACAATCCGCCAACGAGCGCGGAAGTCAGAACATTTTTTATCGATGCCCGGATAAAAAAGCTCTGGTCCGAGATTGGAGTGAGGTTTATATCGGAAGGAACTATTCCGTACCGCTTCAAAAAATCCATCCGTGCGGTCAGACCATCCACCACGGAGATCGTATTGGCGTCGGGCTGCTTGAGGGCAACAACCTTGATGCTCTCCTCCCCGTTCAGCCAGACGAAAATTCGCCGCTCCCTGCCCTTGTCTATTACCTTGGCGAAATCCCGGAGATACACCCGCCGCCCATCCGGGATCGGGAAGATCAGGTTATTGAGCTCCTCGGGTGAGTGGAGCTTGCCCGAGGTCCGGCTGGAATATTCGCGGCCCGCCGTCGTCACCCGTCCGGCCGCAAGGTCCATGTTATCGGAGCGCATGCGCCGCAAAACACTGGGAAGGCTCAAACCCAATCCCTGCATCCGGGGGAAATCAACGAGAACCTGAATCTCCTCGGCCTGCCCTCCAAAAGCCTCGACCGAAGCGATTCCCGGAACGATCATGAGCTGAGGTATCAGCACTTTCCTCGCCCAGGTCTGAAGCTCGGGGCCTTTCAGGGATTTCGAGGAAAGGGCGTATTCAATGATTGGCACCTGGGCGGGATCGGATTTGAATATGCGGGTGTTTTGAAGCTGGGCCTGTATCTCGTCGGGAAGGTTGCGGCGGGCGACGTTAAACTTGGTAATGGCGTCCTGAAGCGCCAGATCGATATCGCGCTTGAAGTCGAAGAACAGCCAGAGCCGCGCCGCGCCTTCGCGGCTGATCGAGAATATTCGGACAAGCCCCTGCGTGGTGGCGAGTTCGCGCTCGACTACCTTGGTCACCTGCTCCTCGACCACCTGGGGGTCGGCGCCCTCGAAGTCGATTCCGATGAATATCCGTGGGTAGACGATTCGGGGCAAGAAATCCACCGGAATGCGCGTCAGGGCGAAACTGCCCAAAACGAGGGCGCAAATCACACCCATGATGGTCCCGATAGGCCTTCGGATGCATAGCCGGCTGAGCGACATGACTTATCCCTCTACCTGACTATCCGGATGGGTTTGCCGTCCTTGAGCTGGCCAGTCGCACTGACGATGACTTTCTCACCCACCTTGAGCCCCTCGAGAATCTCAATCTGGCCGCCCACCATCTCTCCGAGTTTGACCTCGCGCTTGACCGCCATGAAACGCGGTCCCTTACCGCGGCCCTTCCGGCCCCGGTGGGCGTTTTTTCCCTTCTCGCCCGGACCGCGCTCTTTCGCCTCCGCGGTACCCGCCACCGCCTTCGGCCGTTTCTCGCCGCCCTGCTGCGGGGGTCCACTGCGGGCCACGCCCGGACGGGCCTTGCCAGAAGCGCCCTTTCTTCTTTTACCCTTGAAACGCTGGATGACGAAAACATAACCCAATTTTCGCTCGGTGTTCCCGTCCCAGACCACGGCATGAACAGGAAGGTTGATCGCCTCGCGGCCAAGCCAAGCCTCGAACTTCACCCGGGCGAGAAGACCGGGGCGAAGCAAGCGATTTTTGTTGTCCAGCTCCACCTCGACAATGACTTGCCGGGAGCGGGGATCGACACTCGGAAAAATTCGGGTAAGTTTTCCATTGAAAACCCGGCCCCGATAGGCGTCAAGCTCAATCCGCGCGTTTTGTCCCTTTTTCAGGCGTGTGAGAGCCAACTCGCTCACCCGTGTCCGAACCCGGAGCCTGTTGATCTGAGCAATAGTAAAGAGATGAGTGCGGTTCGCCGCCAGATCCCCGGGCTCCACCTTCCGCTCGATGACGACACCTGAAATCGGCGTTTGAATCTTGAAATAATCGAGCTGGGTCCATAGCAGGCGCACCTTTTGAAGCGCCTGCTGCTCCTCGGCATATGCGGCTTCGATGTCTTCGGCGCGGTTTCCGAGGCGCTTCAACTTGAGCCCAGCCTCGGCTACGTTGATGCGCGCCTCGTCTTCCCCGAGGCGGGCTCTTCGCTCGGCGATATCGGCGCGGGCGCGCAGGGCCTCGGTCGAAACCTTGAGCCAATCCTGGCGGCTGATCACCCCACGCTTGAACATGGCCTCAAGCGCCTGGGCATTGGCCTCGGCTTCCTTGAGCCTGGCCTCGGCGCCCACAAGCTCAGCCTCCGATCGCTTGAGCGAGGCACGAACCTGTGCCACACCGGCGGCAGCGGCGGCGATCTCCTGGGGGCGATACCCGGCCTTGAGCTTCTTGAGACGGGCGCGCACGGCGGCCATCTCGCTTTCGGCCAGCGCCAGTTGAATCCGGTGAATGGCGGAGTCGAGTGTAGCAAGTTCCTGACCCTTCAGGAGTTGGTCCCCCTCGCGCACCTTGACTTCGATGACCTGGCCTTCCGCCCGGGACATCAGTTTTACTTCACTCATGGGATAAATCGTTCCGGTCGAATTAACGCCGCGGCCAATCCGCCCCAGTGAGGTCTCCTGCACCCGAACCGGAAGGATCGACCTGCGGCGGCGCCGGTGGCCGTGGGCATCGGCAGAGGGAGCCAGGCAAACCGTTATGAAAACGACCAGTGAAAAAACGGAAAAAAGGCGAGTCAAAATCCGCCGGACAGGATGGACGCAGGGACGATACTTCCAGCCCCGCATAATACGAAGTGGTTCAGGCATAGCGCTCAAATATTCTCCAGCGGCACGCAGTATCCCCTCAAGTATTTAATTTCAATGACTTACCATATCCGGCCAATAATTCCGAAGCTGATTACTTTTCCTTTTCTACCATTTAGTAAAGGAAAACCAGCAAAAGATATGATCTTATTGAAATTCAGACGAGGAAGGTTCCATTTATGAGATTTCATTTCAAATTTGTGATTTCATTTCAAAAAAAGGAGAAATAATCCAGCATAAAAAAGCTTCATCCGCCTATCGAACTCATCGTCCGGTCGGGTTGGACGAATTCCTTTTGCCCGATGAGGTGGCCGGGCGTTTTTGTCCGGACGACCTCGGCGAGCCATTCTTTTATCTCATCGTCTGAAGCCTCACCCCGAAGCAGGGACTTGATGTTGTGCTCAACGGTAGAGAAAAGACAGGTCCGGATCTCTCCCTCCGCCGTCAGACGGATACGGTTGCAGTCCTCACAAAACGGCCGGGTCACCGAAGCGATGACGCCCACCTCCCCTTTTCCGTCCTTGTAGCGGTAGCGCGTCGCAGGGTCGGAAGGATTACCGTCAACGAGTTCAAGCTCGCCCTCGGACGACAGACCCGCGAGAATCTCCTCGGCGCTCATCACTTTCCCGCGGTCCCAGGTTTTATCAGCATCGAGCGGCATGTACTCGATGAAGCGCACAATATGGCCCGTTTCGCGCGCCCACCTGGCGAACCGGGGGAGTTCCTCTTCCGTCAGATTTTTAATCGCCACCGCGTTGATCTTGATCGGGCTGAAACCTGCCTCCACAGCCGCCTCGATTCCCTCCATCACCTGGCCGAGGAGGTTGCGGCGCGTCATCAGCAGGAACTTGCTCTCATCGAGCGAATCGAGGCTGATGTTCACCCGGCGGAGCCCGGCGCCGTAGAGCCGCTTCGCCATCTCGGGAAGGAACACCCCGTTCGTGGTCAGCGCCAGATCCATGTCCGGCTGGATTTCGAGCATCTTGCGGATGAGGACATCCAGGTCCTTTCTCACCAGAGGCTCTCCCCCGGTCAGGTGGTAGCTCGTGAACCCAAGCTCGGTCGTGATCCGGACAACCCGGGCCACCTCCTCGTAGGTGAGGATTTCCTCTTGCGGAAGAAAATTCATTCCCTCTTCGGGCATGCAGTAAAAACATCTGAAATTGCACCGGTCGGTCACCGAGATCCGCAGATCGTCGTGCGCCCGTCCGTAGTTGTCCATGAGTGGCATTCAATCACTCCCGTTAAGAATCCTCGGGCGGGGTGAGAACCCGCCCGGTCAAGTCTGTTTTGTAGCCACCCAGCGCTTCGACACTCTCGGCGAAGGAGGGCTCCCGAAGTACCTCGATCAGCTTCTGGATGGAGGGAATCTCCCAATACTCGGCCGGGAACACAAAATCAAACCGCTCCCAACCCAGCGATACGAACTCAAGCCCAAGGAGCTTCGCGGCGGCGAATATTCCAAGGCCGGCGTCCGCCCGCCCGGAAGCGACGGCCATCGCCACGGCCACATGCGTCGTCTCGACGCTCCCGTAGCCGCTTACCTTGGCGGGAGAAACCCCGGCCTCGGCGAGAAGATGATCCAGCAAAACGCGGGTCCCCGCTCCGCTCTGCCGGTTGACGATGGTTATGTCATCGCGCGCCAGATCCCCAACCAAGGCGATCCCCTTGGGATTCCCCGGCGGGAGGAAGATTCCCTGCTCTCGCTGGACAAAATTGACAACAACCACCTCCCGCCTTTTCAGGTAGCGGCGGATATAGCTCCAGTTGTACTCGCCCGTGGCTGGGTCGAGAAGATGGCTGCCCGCCATATGGGCCTCCCCGCCCTTCACGGCGATGAGACCCGCCATCGAACCCACCGCCGAGGTCGAAAGGCTCACCGCACGATGCCGCTCCCTCACCCGGCTCGCCAGGAGATCGAGGGCGTTGTCATGGCTTCCCGCCATGAGGATATTGCCTCGCACCTCGCTGAGCGGGCGGAGGAGTTCGACCCTCACTTCTTCTCCCGCCTCGACTCCCTCTGAGTTCGGCGGGATTCGGACCATACCGTCAGCCTCGACGAGGCTGCTAATCACGCTTGCGCCCCTTTTAGCGGGAAGCGCGATCAGACGCCCTCCGACTTCGCCGAGCTTCACCCGCAGGAACTCCTCCATCCCTGGCCGGGAAGCGCTCTTTCGGCTCATCACGGCAGGGGCGGTCTCATACTCACGGTCGGGAGAACCTGTGAGATGCGCCATCAGCGGGCGGACAAACTCCTGGAGAGCAAGCACCGCCGAAACCGGGTAGCCGGGAATTCCGATGAGCGGCTTTACCCGGCCCGAGGCGCAATTGCCCACGCCCAGAATCGTCGGTTTCCCCGGAAAGATCGCCACGCCGTGGACGAGAACCTCTCCGAGCTTTTTCACAACGGCCGAAGTGAAATCCTCGCGGCCGGCCGAGGAGCCCGCATTCACCAAGACAATATCCGCCCGCTCAAGAGCGTCGCGCACGGCCTCCTCGATTGCGGCGAGGCGGTCCTCAATGATGGGATAGACATAGGGCTCCCCGCCCCACTCAGTGATCTGGGCTGACATGATGACTGAGTTAAACTCGATCAGATCGCCCGGTTTGAGGTCCTCACCCGGCATGACCAGTTCATCACCCGTGGGGATGATGGCCACGACCGGAAGCTTTCGCACCGATATCCCGGTGATCCCCGCCGCGAGGATTCCGCCCAGATCGTAGGGCCGGAGCCAGTGGCCGGGCGGAACCAGGAGCGCGCCCTCGACCACGTCCTCCCCCGCCACGCGGACGTGGTTCCAGGGGGCGACCGCCGCCTCGATCTCGATGGTCTCGGAATCGATCTCGTTGACCAACTCGACCATGATCACCGCGTCGGTTCCCTCGGGGAGCGGATCGCCCGTATCGACGGGAAAAGCATCCACCCCGATCACAAGGGCCCGGGGCTCAATCGCCGAGGCGCCGAAGGATTTTTCCGCGCGAATCGCGAAGCCGTCCATCGCCGAGGCATGAAAATGCGGGCTCGATATCGCCGCGTAAACGGGGGCCGCCGTGATTCGCCCGAGCGCCCCGGCGACGGGGACCGTCTCGGGAGTCAAAGATGCGGCCGGACCCACCTTCTCGATCAGGCGCGCGAGCGCTTCCCCCCGGGCGATGTTCTCGAGATATATCTTTCTCCCCGAAAGGGGAAGGGCGGTATCACTCATCTTCTGCGAATCCCCAATCAGCGCAATCAGTAAAGCGTGACGCACACTTCGGCGCCCGCCCTGAGTCCTTCGTTTTCAAGAGGGATAGTAATGTACCCGTCAGCTTTCGTCATCGTCGAAATCATGGCCGAGTTGCCCATGAGCGGGTGAGCGACAATTCCCTTCTCCCCCCGTTCAAGGCGGACACGGACCAGATCCTCCCTGCCCGGCGCGGAGGGCAGGTTTCTCCCGAGGGTGGCCGCGACTCCCGCGTCCCCTCCTAGATCCGAGTCTCGCTCTCCGCTCAACTGATGAAGGATGGGCCTGACGAACGCGTGAAAAATCATCAGAGCCGAAACCGGGTGTCCCGGAATTCCGACCACAGCCTTATCGACTTCCCCGCGCCGAACGCGGCCGATTATGGTGGGCTTGCCCGGCTTGATGGAGATCCCGTGGACGAGCACCCCCGGCTCCCCAAGAGAATCGATGGCCTCAACCGTATAGTCGCGCATCCCCATCGAGCTTCCCCCCGAGATCAGCACCACATCGGCGCGCTCCACGGC
>JAPYQX010000391.1 GCA_029937135.1 Nitrospinota bacterium | reverse complement strand
CGTAGACGGCCCCCCGCGTTTTTTTTTTTTGCGTTCCGTGAAAGGGAGCCTGAATGTCACTCGAGAAAGATCACCCCCGGCACTCGAAAGAAGAATATCGCCGCCGCTACCGCGAGATCAGAAAGCGGATGCGCGAGCGAGGGCTCGATGTTCTCGTAATGTACGGCGACTCGGGCAGTCACGGTGGCAATCAGGCCAGCGTCAAATATGTGTCGAACTACAAGGATCCTGTATGCAGTTTTATTGTCTTTCCGCTCAAGGGCGAGCCCGCCCTTTACATGTCGAACCGCCTCTACCTGCCCTACGCGAAGCAGATGAGCGTCATTCGTCGGACCGACGCGGTCGATTACGACCCCGGCAGCAAGGTCGAGCGGCGGCTCCGCGAGCTGGGGCTCGAGAAGGCCGTGATCGGGGTTGTCGGCTACCGGGGGATTCTCCAGACCTCGATTCCCTTCAGCGTGATGGACCACTGGCGCCGCGAGCTCAAGGGGGCCTCATTCGTCGAGGCGACCGATCTCCTCCATGAGGTCCGCTCCATCAAGAGCAAGGAGGAATTGAAATGGTTCCGCAAGGGCGCGGCCCTGACGGATATGGCCTTCGAGGCGCTGGATAAAAAGGCCCGTGCGGGGATGACCGATTTTGAGCTGGCGGGGGTGTTGTCGAACGGTTATATGCCCAGCGGAGGCGGGCAACAGCTTATCTTCGTCGGGTCCACCTCGATGGCGCGGCCTCATCTGATCTTTCCGAACCAGTTCCCGACCCACAGAAAGACCCGGAAGGGCGACATCATTTTGACCGAGCTCTCGGCCGATTACTACATGCACTCCGGGCAGGCGCACCGCCCGATCTCCGTGGGCGCGAAACCCACCCCTATTTATCAAAAGCTCTACGATGTGGCCGTCGAGGCCTACGAACGGATTCTCCGGGTGGTCAAACCCGGCGCGGGCCACGAGGATGTGCGCCGGGCGGGCGCAATCATCGGAGAGGAGGGGTTCACCACTTTCGATACCACTTTCCACGGCTGGGGGCTGCTAATCGAAAATCCCCGGGTGGACGTTGACGCCACCATTATCAAGCGGCCCCAGAACAAAGTTGTATTCAGGGAGGGGATGTTGATGGTGATCCAGCCCAATGTCCTGACGGCGGACGGCAGGCGAGGTCTCCAGGTGGGCAATCTCGTCGAAGTGACGAAAACCGGCGCGCGCTCGCTTCAGAAATTTCCCATGAAATTCATGCGGATTTAGTTAAAGGCGGGCTTTACGGTGGGCTTGCGAGCGGGGACGCGGTGTTTTCGCTCCGCTTGGGAGCACTCACTCGGTTTATGGCCACTCAAAGCCACATCCCCAAATTACCCTAAATCCTCCAGGCGACCCCCACGAATTGCCACCAGAGGAGCGTCGCCGTCAGGGTGACGGCGAAGGCCACCGCGGTCATGAATACCCCGAACCGGAAAATTTCGCCCGCGGTTAAATGCCCCCGTTCGTAGACGGCGAGGCTGCTCGGGCTCTGCGCCGGGTAGAACAGGATCGAATCTCCCATCAGAAGAACCCCGAGAGCGCAGACGAGCGGGTTCAGGCCTCCGCCCTGGCCGATCTCGATGGCAATCGGGATCGTGATGGCGAGGTAGCCGGTGATGTTGGGAACGAGAATCCGCACCGGAACACTCACCGCCAATATAACGGCGAAGAGGAAATACGGCCTCTCCGCGACGGCGGGGGCCAGTTGAAGCAGTGATATAGCCAGCCATTTCGCCGCCCCGGTATGCACCAGCGTCGCGCCGAGGGAAAGCGAGGCGCCCAGGAGAAAAAACGTCGCCCATGAGAACCTCGTCTCGAAGTCATTCCACTCGATCACGCCGATGCCGGGCGTGAGGAGGAGCGCCCAGGCCATCATTGCCGGCACCGCGGGGTGAAGGCCGTGGATCGGGTCCGAGAGCCAGAGGGCCGAGGCCATGAAAATGATCAGGGCGGTTCGTATCTCTTTGCTTTTAAAAGGGGTTTTTTTGGCTTCGGGGAGGTCGAGCCGGACGCTCTCGCCGCGCATGTACCAGAGATAAAGGCTGAACGCGCCGATGAAGAGCGTCAGGTAGTAGGGAACGCCCAGAAGGAGAAACCACCGGCTCCATCCCATCCCCCCGATCAGCGAGGAGGCCACGATAGATGTCATTCCGCCGGTCAGCAGGGCCGAGGAAGCGAGGCGGTTCAGGGAATGAAGCGCCATCATGACGGCGCGGGCGAGGGGCGCTCCTTTCTTAACGCCGGTGAGTGTGAAGGTGCGGTCGAAAACCTCGGCGAGAATCAGGGAACGGCTGTTCGCCGAGGGCATGATCAGCGCCATCGGCGGAAATGAGATCACCATGAACCAGAATAGCGGGCCGCTCTTTCCGCCCGAGAGGCGAAGAAAGAAACGGCCGATTCGCTCGGCGAGGCCGACACGCTCGACAGCGATGGCGATGGTGAAGACGCCGATAAGAAAAAAGATCACGGGCTGAGAGAAACCGACAAGAGCCTCGCTCACCGACGAGGTGGCCCCCGTCAGAATCAGCAATAGGATAACCAGCCCGCCGGTCAACCCCGCCGGAAGGATTTCGCTTGTCCAGAGGACGACCGCCGCCGCCGCGACGAGTAGTGTCTGGTAGCCCGGAGTCGAAAGGCCGGAGG
>JAPYQX010000390.1 GCA_029937135.1 Nitrospinota bacterium | reverse complement strand
CACTGGTGGATTTCGAGGTCAAGGTGGGTATGGCGCTCGCCGTCGAGGTCAAGGCGGTGACGGATGACCGGCTCTTCCTCGAATTCGGCCCTCAGGTGATCATCGAGGAAAATGGCCCGCGAATCCTCAACCCGGACGCGATGGATGTAATCGAGCTGTAGCGGTGGGTGCCGGCTGGATGGGGGCGGCCGCCACCGATGAGATTCACCTTACGCCGGCGAATGTTCAGCCAAAAAAGCTTGGATTCTCGCATGATCCCAGCCGATCCACTCGCGGAGAATTTCCCCGGTGTGTTGGCCGAGCAGGGGCGGCGGGGTCATTTCCGCCTGAGGGCCAGACATGATCCAGGGGGGGCCAACCACCCGGATCCGGCCTGACTTCGGGTGCGTTATTTCGCGGACGATGCCCCGGTGCCTCGTCTGGGGGTCGTTGAGCGCCTCGGCGAAATCATTCACGGGTGCGAACGGTATGCGCTCGGCCTCGAGGCGCGGAGCCCAGGCCTCCGCAGTGCGTTCCGAGAAAACACGGGCCACAATCGCGTCCAGCTCTTCGCGGTGTTTGAGGCGGTCCGCTATGGTGGCGAAGCGCTCCTCGTCGATCAGATCCTCACGATCCATCGCCCGACAAAAAAGAGGCCAGAACCGGTCGTTTTGGATGATGATCGCCAGGTAGCGCCCATCGGATGTCCGGTAGGTATTCGCCGGAACGCGCATGGGATTTTCGTTGCCCCAGCGGCCCGGCGAAATTCCCGCCTGAAGGGTCTCCCCCATGCGGGGTCCGATCCCCGCCAGCATGGCGTCCTGAAGGCTCACATCGATTCGCCGCCCCCGCCCTTCGCGGCCGACGGCCTGAAGCGCCGAAACGATCGCGAACGCCGAGAACATGCCCGCCATCACGTCGGCCAGCGGGGTTCCGATCATCCGAGGTTCCTCCCCCGGCAGACCCGTCACGCTCATCACCCCCGAAATGGCCTGGAGGATCGGATCAAGGCCCGGACGATCCCGGTAGGGACCATCCTGGCCGAAGCCCGAGAGTGAGCAATAAACCAGCCGGGGGTTCAGGGGCGAAATATCCTCCCACCCCATCCCGAGGCGATGGGCCGTTCCGGGCGAGAAATTCTCGACAAGAACGTCGGCCCGGCGGGCGAGTTCGTGCGCCGCCGAGCGTCCGCTCGTTTTTTTGAGGTCCACGGCGACGCATTTTTTAGAGCGGTTGTTCGCATAAAAATAATCCTCGTGCTCCTCGCGGCCCTCGTAGCGGTGGACCGAGCGCAAATCGTCTCCCGTGCCGGGCTTCTCGATTTTGACCACCTCGGCGCCCATGTCCGCGAGCATGGCCGTACAATACGGGCCCGCGATGACCTGGGTGAGATCAAGCACCCGGACCCCGGCCAGGGGCGCTTGCGCCTCGGCGCTCACTTTACCTTCGGCGTTCATTTTCTCTTCGCCGCTCATTTCCCCTTCCATACGGGGGGGCGTTTTTCCTTGAAAGCCAGAATCCCCTCCCTGGCGTCCTCGGTGTGGAGCACCCGGTTGGCAACGTCGCGAGCGATGAAAATCCGTTTTTCAAACGGAAGATCCTGACTTCTGCGCGCCGCCTCTTTAACGGCCTGAACGGCCACCGGGGCGGATTCGAGAATTTCCTTCGCGAAGCGCTCGGCCGCCTGAAGGAGATCCTCGTGGGGGACCACCTCGTTGGCGATCCCGAAGCGGAGACATTCCTCGGCCGGGATGAATTTCCCCCGCATCAAATAACCCATCGCCTGAGCCCAGGGGATGTCCTGGGCGCACATGATGGAGCCGCTAACCGTGGAAATCCCCCGCTTGACCTGGGGCCAGCCCATCGAGGCGCGCTCGGACATGATCACGATGTCCGAGTTCAGGGCGAAACCGCCCCCCTGGGCCAGACAGGGGCCGTTGATGGCGCAAATGATCGGCTTATAAATGTGCCGGAGAAAGAGGTAGAGTTCATCGTTCGACATGACCGATCCATCCTCTTCGGGAGGGGTTTCGAGAATATCCTTGCCGGAGCAGAACACATCCCCCTCGGCCGTGATAATCGCCGCCCAGACCTCCGTATTGTGCTTGATATCGATATAGGCTTCCTGGACCTCTTTCCGCATGGCGTAGTTGATGGCATTTTTCTTTTCGGGACGGTTCAGGGTGAGCCACGCGATGTGATCCCTGACCTCGTACCGGATTGCCTCTTGGGTGGGCATTGAATCCTCCTTATCCTCTCCGTGTAGGGTTAGGCGGCCATCCCGGAAATTTCGGCCGCGCCGGATGCTCGGGACGCAAACGGCAACTGAAGCGGCCCGCGCACAGATGACATCGCTACCGGAATGATGCGGCAACCGGACCGTTCGCCATGAATCCCCACCGGGCACTCACAAATCCGATTACGTTTTCCGTATGGAACTCCCTCAAGTTTAGCTGGAAAAACCATGTATTGCGCCTCCTCCCGTCGAAACCACAAACAAAAAAGCGGTCTCTCGCATTTTCGGGGTGTGATGCACCCACTCCTCCGGCGCCGCTTGAAACCCCGCCAGGGATTCATTTCGGATTCACTCGGCGGGAGGCATCAGGCAAGCGAGACCCTAAAAAGAGGGGTATGGACGGCCCCTTCGGGGCGGAGATCGCTTTTGAAAAGGACGGCCTCGGTCAGACGAAGG
>JAPYQX010000389.1 GCA_029937135.1 Nitrospinota bacterium | reverse complement strand
TTCTTACGCTCATCGACAAAAAGGGCCGAGGGCTCGGAGATCGTTTGGCGGGAACAAAGGTAATCTTTAGGGCAACATTGTAGATCATCTCACCCATTGCATGGACTCGAGGTTTGATTGTGACAAGAGGATATTTGCGGGCAGCCTATCTGGCGGTGTGTTTGACGGTATTGGTTTCCTCCGGGCTCTATGTTCGGGCCGCTGCCCAGGAAAATGATTTTCGCCGCGCTCTGAAAGTTATCAGCGATAAGTTTCACCAAAACTTCCCCTATCTCCAAGGGGAGATCGTCGCTGTGAAAGGGGGCGATGTATTTCTCAGTATCGGCCAAAATGATCAGGCGGTTAAGGGAACCCAGCTAACCGTTCTGCGAAAGGGGGCTCCGTTCAGGCACCCGGTTACGGGGGCAATCCTCGGAACCCTGGAAGACGAAATCGGGGTGATGGAAATTGTCGAGGTCCGGGAGAAATTCTCTATCGCGAGAATGACGAAGTTAACCTCCCCGAAAAAACTTCTTCCAAAGGTCAAAGATAAGGTTCGGCTCTCTTCGGCGAAGATACGAATTGCCGTCCTGCCTTTTATCAATAAGACCCCGGAGTCGCTTAGCTCCGAAATTGTAACCCGGGAGCTCTCCCGCCTCTTTCTTTCCAAGGGCCGGTTCGATGTTTTCGACGTGGATCGTCTCCAGGTTTGGTTGCTTGAAAGCGGCATCGCGGTGGACGACCTCCTCAAGTCGGCCAATGCCGTCAAGCTGAAAAACCAGATTCGCCGGGACCTTGTGGTGGAGAACACCATCCGGGAGGTCAAGGGGAAGAAGGTGCTGACCAGCCGCTTGTTTTCCCTGAACACCCGGCAGGAGGTTTTCTCCTCTGTGGCCATCGCCGATGAATTGCCCTTCGAGCAACAAGATCCCAAGGAGCAGGCTCTTCGGCGCGGCAGAGGAAGGGGCATCCCAGGAGTTCCGAATCAGTCCTTCATTACTGAAAAATCGGGAATTCCAACGGCCCGGGGAAACGCCAAGAGTTTTGTTTTCTCCAACATGGAGACCCGGGGGATTTCGATTGCCGACGTCAACCAGGACGGAAAAAACGAGGTGGTTGTCATCACCCCCACAGCGGTGATCGTTTACCAGATGAAAGCCGGAAAAATGCGTGAGTTGATTCGGTTTGACGAGGGTGTCGGGAACGATTTCCGGTGGCTCGACATCGGGGACATGAACGGAAATGGAATTCCCGAAATCTATATCGCCAACTATCGAGGCGATTCCCTTTTTTCCATGGTGCTCGAGCTTAGGGGCAGTAAGTTTGTCAAGCTGGCTAAGAACCAGACTATATTTTTTCGCCTCTTCCGCCGCCGGCCGATCAATCCGAAGGTCAAATTGCCCGATAAGGAAGCCTATCTCCTTTTAGGCCAGTACTCGGGTTTCGATGAGCCCCTTGAAGGACCGATTTACCGCTTCCGCTGGTCGGGTATTAAAAAACTCATTCGTGCCGCGCCCTACGCCATGCCGGATTATATCGAGATTCTCGGTCTCGGGCTTTGGGATATGGAAGGCACCGGCAAGCCGCAGGTGGTCGAGATCGGCAAAGATGATTTTTTGCGAATCTACACACGCGGCGGCGAGATAAGGCACACCAGTGCGGCCCGCTATGGTGTTCCGGCCAACGTATATTCCACGAACCTTTTGGGGACGGAATCCTTGGCCCGCGGGAACAATCCAGAATTGCGTATCCGCTCCCGTCTCCTCGTCGTGGATACCGACGGTGATCAGGTGAACGAGCTTCTCACCATTGCCAATGAATATGAGGCGACGCGTATCGCTCCTGGGCTTGGAGTATCAAACGGCGCAATCGTCAGCATTATCTGGGATGGAACCGGGCTCTCGGAGATTTGGCGCTCTCGAAAACTTCAGGGCGGGGTTGTCGATTTTGCCTATGGAGACGCCACCAATAATGGCCTGAACGACCTCATTGTTGTGGCGGTGGGGGAGGGGAGGTTCTTTGTAAAGAAGAGAACCACCGTCTATCTTTACCCCCTTTCGAGGTAGGTTTTTTTAAATATTCGTATTTTATACGCTAAATTCGTATTATTTTTGCTTTTCGGGCGATATTTTATTGATTTTTCTGGTCCCTTCTTGACTCTCAATTTCCAGGACAGCTAAAATAGCAGCGTTCATGGTTGTCATGATAGGCCCCTTAGTCTAGGGGGCTGGTTATAGGTTTCGCTTGCGTGGTTTTTTGAGCGGCCTCGAAGTTGAAACGGGTTATGATGGCCTGCCATATGTTGGTGCGCTATCATTTGAGATTGGTGGATATTCTGCACAGGTTTCTTGAATTCTCGTGTATCTGATCTTTTAGCTGAATTTTTAGGGGCGATTGTATTGCGATTCGCCTGTTGGAGATTTTAGAAATAGGAATCCTAAAAAAGAGGAGGTAATATCTTAGGGTAAAGTGAATGGAGTGCCATAGAGTAACAAGTATAAAAGTTAACTAGGAAATTCAGAAAGCCAACAAATATCGGTAACTCAAGGAGATTGTAAATGCGAAAATTCTTTATGGCGCTGATTGTCGTGATTGTGACGCTCGCCGTCGCGGCCCCCGACACCGACTTCGCCGCTACTTTCAAGTACTCGGGTCTGTTCCGTTACCGGGGCATTTCGGCTGATGATACGGACAGGAAC